>JBDUAY010000441.1:0-4904 GCA_040004415.1 Bacteroidota bacterium
CTAAGCAATTACTGGCCGAAAAACAAAACAGTTTGTTTGATGCCGCTTATGAAACAGGTTTATCGGGCACGGGCCGGCTGCACGATTTGTTTGTAAACATAGAAGGTATGACCCCCGGGGAGTATAAAAATGGGGGAGAAGCCCTTACCATATATTATAGTATCCAGGTTTGCCGGTTTGGAAAATATATTGTGGCTTCTACTGGTAAAGGCATTAGTAACTTGTCTTTTTTTGAGGGAAATAATGAAATGGCAATTGTCACGTTGCAGGAGTACTGGCCAAATGCAAAGTTGACGAATGGTATAGATGATAACCAGCTGAAGATTGTCAGCTTTTTTAATAATGAAACTGCTGATGCAGATCGTATAAGGCTTCATCTTAAAGGAACACCATTCCAGCTAAAGGTGTGGAGCGCCCTGTTGCACATACCCGGCGGTGCCGTATCAACCTATGGTGGAGTTGCGCAGCATATTAATAAGAAGGGCGCTTCGCGCGCAGTGGGTACAGCCATTGGCCGAAATCCGGTTGGTTATATTATACCCTGTCACCGTGTAATAAGAAGTATCGGAGAATCCGGGGGATACCGATGGGGCGGGATCCGTAAGAAAGCGATGCTGGCATGGGAAGCCAGTAGGTAAATGCCGGCTAAATTTATGTTGAGTCATTTCGGGAAAAACACAAAAGTAAACACGGGCAAACCTTTTCTGTCAAATTTATTTATGCGCAATCCCCTGGTCGTTTTTTTTCTGGAAAGGCAAACTAAATTTACAAACCACTATCTGAAATTGCCGGTGACATCGTATCTGTCCGGAAGGTCGAAAAAAGTAGCGTGATTTCCCCGCTTGCAAAATTTCTTATGAACAGCTGAATGGTACGCCGGCTACGGAGCGCGTGATGCCCCGCAAGATTTCCCCCACGGTGATATCAATTTCCGTCTTTTTCCAGGGTAGTGAGCCACGACTATCTCACAATAGAGGGAAAGCCCTAAACCAAAGCAATGCTGTTCGTAGCCTAAATACCTGTTAATAACAATCAAAAAAATATTACTTTGCAAGTATTACATTGCTTTCTGCAATGAAGCATTTATTTTTTCAGCATCCTTTGAATAGCCCGTTTATTGTTGTGCCTACTTCCGGAGAATGCTATTTCATAATTTAATTTATAAGCATAAACGTTCAAATAAAATTCATGATGGCCAACCCCTGTTCTGATATTGAAACGTTCATTGCAGCATTGGAAAAAAGGCGTGATCAGCTTATTGACATAGTAGCAGACCGCCAGGCGCAGGGTCTAAAAACAGGCGCTACCCGAAGACAGATTAAAGAACTACAGGCACAAATTCTGCAAGAACTAATCCTGTTACAAAAATGTAAGAAGCAGGTACCAGGTTCAGTCGGTGATTCAGCGAAGGAAATTTTATTTACCCTGGATGTTTATATAATTAATATCCATTATACCGGTCCCGGGTACAACGACATCCTGATTGATAAGACGGCCAGCATAGCAGATATTTTGATGGGATTTGATAAACTTTTGCAAGCGTTTCCGATCAGTCACATCAATATTGCCGGAATTCAAACATTTGAATGGGGTCGCGAACTGAAATTTGATGAGAACAGGGAAGCATTGGTTGAGGTAGTCAATGACTTACGAAATCTTGCTGGCAGCAACGCATTGTATATTGGAATGCTTCCGGAGGCAGCCGGCTACAGCGGGTTTTGCAATAAGGAAATTGTTGATAAAAGGATTTGTTTATTGTCTGCAAGCCCGGACGCAATGGTCAGCGCGATGGCTCCTGTAATTGAAAGCCTGAAAATTTTTTCTGATCAATATGCAGACCAGTTAGCCGGAGAAAAAAGGCAGGCTGACTATTACCATCTTGGTTTTCAACGTGATCATCTTCAGCAACAGGTCATTTTAAAAAATGCTTTTCATCTTTACCAGGATGAACCTGCTAAATCTTTAGCTACATCAACTGGCATACGTGCCTATTTTTATAGCAATGATAATATATTAATGTACAGCAGTTATACAAATTCCGGCACAGCTGCGCAACCCGGTAAAGTTGTATCCTCTTTTCAGCTTTCATTTCCGCGCATGGAAAACATGCAACGCATTCAACTGGTAGAAAATAATTTTTCAATCGGGGAATTTTACATTGCGCCGGCTGCCCCACAAGTAAATATTACGGGTACTGATTTCCGTGAGGAAGGCGAAAACTATTTTCTTCATCTTACGTGGGAAGGCAGTGCCGCCGGTTATGTTCAACCGGCATTGGTGTATGCTGTACGCTATTCTGCTGATGGTCTGCAATGGCAGGTAATTGAATCCGGCATATATAGAAATTGTTGCAAAATTAAATTGAATGAATTGCCGGGCGGAACAGCTTGCCGTATGCAGGTAATTGCTTCTGCCGGATTGCTCACCAGTGTTGCTGAAACATGGCATTTTTCACTGCCTGTAAAAGCGCGCCAAATTTATTGGTTACATCCGGCGCCAAAATCAGTTTACGTTGCCGGGCAGCCAGTTCATTGCGCCGCAACAGCTTACTCATCCAATTTTAATAATGTGTTGCCGGAAGAAATTATATGGAATTCTTTGAAGCTTGGTTATCTTGGAACAGGCCAGCAATTATCGGTGTGTCACCTTTCGCGCGGCAAGGACTGGATACAGGTGCATATACCAGATGGATTGGGCAACCTTCTTACACAGCAGGTAGAAATTTCAATTGTTTAATAAGATAGTGCCAGCTTTTTATACTCTTTCCCGCTGGATTTCTTACTAAATGCTATAGTGACAATCACCGTCGGCGCCTGTATCCACCGATCTCAATAATATTTTTTAAGCAATGCTTTAAATCTTTTATCGTCACGAAGGGTGACTATCAGTTTGTCTTTTTTAATATCATCGTACGTTACAGCCCTGGTTTGAAAAGATTTTTCAAACCAGGGCAGTGCATCGCCTGTTTTGCCTTTCAAAAATAAAGCGCTGCCAATTCCGTACAGGGCAATTCCGTTGCTGCTGTCTTTTATGTACGCCCTGTTGTAATAATCATATGCATCATCGTACTTATCCAGGTTCAGGAAAATATTACCCATTTCAGTATTGATTGGAATTTCAGGTTTGTTCTGAACAAATGAATAAGCTTTTATATAGTCAACCACTGCAGCGGAATAATTTTGTAGCATATAACTGCTGTATCCGCGGTAATAGATGGCGTCCGGAATTTTTAATGCAGTGTCCAGTTTTATAGAGCTGCTATAACTGGAAAATGCTTGTTGAAAATCTTTTTTATCCAGGTAAGCCTTGCCGAGATTGTAAAACCATAGATAATGATTATCTTCTAATGAAACAGCTTTCGCCATATCTTCAATGGCATCTTTTAATTCACCTGTTTTGTAGAAGGTAAGCCCCCGGTTATACAGCGCCTCCGTCATCAGCGGGTTTTTCTTTACCGCAGTTTTAAAAGCAGTTAAGGCTTTATCATAATGGTTCATAGCAAAAAATGATTTGCCTTCTGCATTGTATACGTCTGCAATGATGTTTTGCCCCGGAGCTGTCTTTACGGTACCAATGGTTTGCAAATATTTTTCATAATTAACGATAGCACTATTATAATCACGAAGGGCCAGGTAGATGTCTCCCAATCCTTTTTGGGCAGGGAAATATTGCTGATTTAATTTTATAGCTTCTGTGTAATTTTCGATGGCTGTTTTGTGATTTCCAAGATTGTACCAGGCCAGTCCGCGCTTATATAATGCATCAACATAATTTTTGTCCAGTGCCAGCGCCTCATCATAGTTATTAATGGCTTCTTTATAATTGTAAAGAGAAAAATAATATTCACCCCTGTTATAACGATAGATACTATTAACAGGATTAATGGCAATTGCATAATCAGCCAGTTTAATAGCCGAGTCTTTTGAACCCTCATTAAATTTAGCATTTGAACGTTGAAAATAGGCGCCTGCGTAAGCTTGTATGTTTCTGACATCTGCTGCGTCAAGGCCTTTCCGGCGAGCAAGTTCAAAATCTACACCTGCCGTTACCGGGTTTTTTAATAAAAGCTGGCTTTTGCCGCGATTAAAGTAAGCGGGCGCATTATTGCTGTCTAATTGTATAGCGGAAGAAAAATTATTATCCGCTGCGTGGTAATCCTTTTTTTCAAATAACAACAGGCCTTTTTTCATGTAGAGCCTGGCAATTTTAGGATCAACTGTAATGGCGTCACTTAAATCTTTTATTGCTTCATCTGTATTTTTGTTTATTAACATACTCAGATCGGCCATTTCTTCATAGATGTCAATATTCTCCCTGTTAATCGTCAGGTAAGTCCTGTAGTCTGTTAAAGCTTTAAAATAATCTCCGTTGCGTTTATACAGCGCTGCCCTTCGCTGGATGGTTTCCAGGTTATTGCGATCGGCTTCATACGAATCATTATAATCTTTCAGGGCCCTCGAAAAATCATTTATTTTTTCGTAGCATTTCGCCCTGCCGAGGTATAAATCAGAATTTATTGTGTTGCTTTTAATGGCAGCATCGTATTCTTTGATGGCTTCTTTATACAATCCTGCTTTGTATTTTTCATCCAGCTCAGAGGTTACACGAAATTTATCGGTAAGTTCTCTTTTTTTTGCCTCATACTGCGCTGCCTTGTCGGGCCGCTGCGCAATGGCATCATTATACAAGCCAACAGCACTTTGGTATTCGCGTTTATTTTCTGCCAGCCTTGCTTTGTACAGGTATTGTTCATACAATTGATCTGCTGTTATAGTAGCCCGTTCCTTTACTTTATTGGTATTATTAATCTTGCTGGCTGGCAGTGGATCGTAGGGGCGCATGTCTTTGGCTTCTTTGTAAAATTTCAATGCATCCGTAAAATTATTTCCATCGAGTGCTTCATC
>JBDUAY010000442.1:0-4882 GCA_040004415.1 Bacteroidota bacterium
CGTACTATTTTGCAAGCACTATAATTTTCTTTTTGCGCGATCATACTGCAATAACAAATCTGCTTTGCCATCTTTATTAAAGCGCCAGCTTTCCATCCATATAATTGTATCCTTTTTTCCATTTAACCTGGTATCAATTTCAGTTGTCCATATTAATGCCCAGTTTTCTTTTTTATCGGTACTATAAACAGGTATGGCCGCGTTTATTGTTGCGGTTACATTGCTGAACATAGCCCGGTACTTTTTTAAACTGTTCACAACACTGTCAGATCCTCTTATGCTGGTATTATCGCTAAAAATAGTCAGCACAGTATCAGCCATCCAGCTTTTCATACTGTCCATTTTGTTTTCTTCCCATGCTTTCCATTCGCCTTTCAAAATGGTTGCAACATAAACAGGATCACCCATTTCAAATGAAGAGGAATAGCTGGCCAAATAAGGAAGTGTAACCGAAGGTTTTGCAGCTGCTTCGGTAATTTTAGCAGTTTTTGCTTTTTCATTATTATTGCATGCCATGGCGATAAAAACAAAAAGTAACAAAGATTTTTGCATAACAAAGTTTTAGGTGTAGTAATAAATAAGAAAATAGGAGAATTGTTCTGGTAGGGTGGGGAAGATGTATGGATGAATATAACAAAAATACTTAACGTTCCGGGTCCCGCTTCGCGACAGGTATCAAAAAAAAGAGATCCCGTTATAGATCTCAGTACAATTTCAACAGCAACTCTTTAATTGGCTGGTACCTGGTCCATGGTATAAAATGATTGGCATCCGGAAAAATTAATTCGTGAATGGCAGATGCGTTAATCAGCATTTTTTTATCATAATCGATATTGGCGGGCGGTACCATGTGGTCTTTCATGCCATGCACAATATAAACAGGGCATGTGATTTTTGGAAAATCATTTTTCAAATAAACCAGGTCCTTTTTGAAATACCATAATTCTTCATTGGATGGCCGCAAGGCACCGGGTACAAAATAAGTCAGCGGCGTCTTATACAGCACGGGCCGCCATTTTTCTGGCGCTTCCTGCGCCGGATCATTTGAGCCCGCCAATAGAACAAGTGCGGCAATACGGCCCGGGTTGTCTGCAGCTAATTTTACAATCACCGGGCCGCCCAAAGAATGGCCAACAAGAAAAACAGGTTTGTTATTTTTTATATGATCAAATAAAGGACTGATAATAACAGACTGCTGCGCCAGGTTTAGCACCCGTCCAAAATCACTGTAGCCAAAGCCGGGCCGGTCAATAGAAATCAGGCGAAATTTCTGCAATAGGTCTTTGTCTTCCAGGTATTTTTCAAAGGCATCCCAACTGCCTGGTGTGCCGTGTACAAAAACTATGGTGGGCAGGCTGTCACTGCCCGCCTGCACATAATGAAGATCCCGTTTGTTTACAATAATGGTGTTGATGATGACGTCTATTCCTTTCGCTTTAAATTTTTGTTTTGCTTCGGCATCCGTCATCCTGAATTTCATACAGCTTTGGGCAAGTATAAGCCACAACACAAGTATAATACTGATAACTATTAATGTCTTCATAAAAAAACCTTCCACCTTGTTTCAACCTAAAGAAAAATCGTTCAGCCGCCTTTACAACTTGCCTGGAAAAATAAAATAGCTTTTAAAGTTAAGCTTCATGGCGAACAATTTATAAAACAAAAATTGCCGCAGATTCACTGATTGATCAGCAAATCTGCGGCAATTCAATAATAAGATTACATGGTCTGTTTATGGTTTCTTTTTGATAGGCGGCCCCGGTGGTATTCGCGGCCCGCTATTACTATCCCCACGCGGTGGTTGTTGTCCACTATTATTTGGTGGTTGTTGTCCACCCGGGTTACGTTGTGGATTATTATTACCCCGCTGTTGCGGATTATTATTTCCACCCGGGCGCGATTGCGGGTTATTACCACCGCCGCCCTGGCGTGGTTGAGGCGGGTTATTATTGCCTCCACCCGGACGTGGTTGCTGCGGTGGATTATTAGGCCTTTGCTGTTGACCTGGATTATTGTTGCCGCGTTGTTGCGGACCGTTATTCCTTTGCTGCGGGTTGTTACCGCGCGGCCCCTGTTGCGGCCTGCTTTTACGATCTGCTTTTTCCAGCGTGTTCAAACTGATCTGCCCTACCAGTTCAACAAAACCACTTTCAGTTTCTTTAGGTTTATTGGTTGTAATATCAACCGCTTCCAGTTCTTCTGGTATTACATTCTGGCTATTCAGTTGTTTTATTTTACGAACGCGTTCAATGGTTACCGGGTATTGTTTGTTGCTGTCTGGCAGCGTATACCACATCAGGTTTTTAAAAATGTCTTTCTTAACCAGGAAGGCATTACCGCGGGCCACCTGCAACGTATCTGCATTATCAGGAAAATGCTGCAATGCGTCTAAATAGGTATCCAGCTCGTAATTAAGGCAGCATTTTAACCTGCCGCACTGGCCGCTTAATTTGGTTTGATTAATAGACAAATTCTGATAGCGTGCCGCGGTAGTATTTACACTTTTAAAATCGCTCAGCCAAGTGCTGCAGCAAAGTTCCCTGCCGCAACTGCCAATGCCGCCCACCTTAGCCGCTTCCTGGCGCGCGCCAATCTGCCGCATTTCTACCTTTACTTTAAATTCGCTGGCAAACACGCGTATCAGTTCACGAAAATCCACCCGGTCATCTGCAATATAAAAGAAGGTGGCCTTTCGGCCGTCTGCCTGTATTTCCACTTCCGTCACCTTCATGTTTAATTTCAACTGTTTGGAAATGGCCCTGCTTCTAATCAGTGCTTCTCTTTCGCGTGCCTTATTTTGTTTCCAGATTTCTATATCACGGTCACCAGCGCGGCGTAAGATTTTTTTCATTTCCGGGTTGAATTCGTCTCCCCCTTTTTTCTTGATTTGAAGACGCACCATTTCACCGGTGAGGTTAACTTCTCCAACATCGAAACCACTTACCCCTTCAACAGTTACCACCTCGCCTTTCTCATAATATTGCAAAGAGGTATTTCGAAAAAAATCCTTGCGGCTCCCATTGTTAAAACTTATTTCTACCACTTTGCAGGCGCTCTCCGGATCTGCAAAAGGTAAATTAGCCAGCCAATCGTGCACATTTAAACGGTTACAACCGCCTGTGCTGCAACCACCATTGCTTTTACAGCCATTTGGTGTGCCTGTACCACAGCTTCCACAGCCCATATAGTAATTAATTAAGAATGAAGAAATGCTATCGCCTGCCCATTTATCTCACGATAAAATCATTACAGCAGGTAATAACTATGTGTAAATTATAAGGAGGGAAATTATGGACCGGGCGGTAAGTCTTTATTAAAACATTGTTGCGCCTGTCATCCTGCAGGCTGATGGTTTGGTTGCGGGATCACACACTTCTACGGAAGAAGTAAAAGCAACAAAACCCTGAATATATATTACTGCCTGTCAGTCAATAATTACTGTTTATAAAGGCAGCTGCAACAAATGTTCAAAAGAATTTCCAGCACACGATCCGCACAAATTCAAGCACACTTTATCCACCTTACAACTCAATTGACCAAAAGTAATGATTTATCAGCAATGATATGATAGAGTTTAATGGTGAGGGCATGGAACAGCATTTTGCCGTGTGCATTGCGTTCAATGTAATAGGCGGCCTTGTCTAACTCTTCAATAATAGCCTGTTGTTGACTTAGATCGGCGAGTTTGTTGAGGCGGATGGCAAAATCACGCTCTTTTTCAGGCATGTTCGTGGCATAAAGGCTGTCTGAACCCATTGTTCTCAGGCGAACGCTTTGTTCCAGCAGGTGATTAAAATAGCGTAAAAACTGCTTTTGCTTTTCCCGGCCCAGCTTGGCCATTTCTTCTATCCATTTTACCTGTGCAGCGGGGCCGGTTTTCAATGTTGCGTTTAACCAATCGCGCAGCAAGTCCTGCCAGTCTTCATCTGCATGTTGTATCAATTGCAACGCCTCGCGGTAGTTACCTTCGCTGATGCTGGCTACCTGCCTGGCATGAGCCTCCGCTACCTTTGCACGTGCCACAAGTGCCTCAGTAATTTGGATGGTATTCAGCAACGGTATCTTTACCAACTGGCAGCGCGATAAGATGGTAGGCAAAATTTGTGATTCATTTTCAGCCACCAGGATAAACAGCGTATCCGGTGGCGGTTCTTCTATCAGTTTTAATAATTTGTTGCCTTCTTTACCAAGGTATTCGGGCATCCACATCACTAAAATTTTATAACCGCTTTCAAAACTTTTCAGGCTAAGCTTATGAATAATATCATTACACTCATGCGCAGAAATATTTCCCTGTTTGTTTTCAGCGTTTATAAATTGAAGCCAATCAAATACATTACCGTAAGGATACATTTTAATAAACTCCCGCCACTCGCTTATAAAATCTGTGCTGAGTGGTTTATCGCCTGATTTTTTTGGTATCACCGGGTAAGAAAAGTGAATGTCAGGATGAACAAATTTTTGCGCCTTGCTGCAGGAAGGACAGGTGCCGCAAGAATCGGTCGTGAGTGGTGCATCGCTAGTGATGAGTTGGGCATCCCCAAAAAGTGAAGGTGCTGCTTTTCCATTTACTGTGTCGCAAACAACATATTGTGCAAATGCCAGCGCAAGCGACAAAGCGCCGCTGCCTTCTTTTCCTAAAAATAATAGCGCATGACTGAGCCGGTTATGTTGTACCAGCTCTGCCAGTTGCTGTTTGGCATCTTTCTGACCAATTACATCTTTAAATTGCATTGGTGCAAAGATAAGTCTCAGGCCAGGACGCAAAGTATGTTTCACGCCAAGATGTAAAAAAAAGGAAGCAAATTAAGTTTCACGCAAAGACGCAAAAAAAGGAAGCAAAATAAGTTTCACGCAAAGACGCAAAAAAAAGGAAGCAAAA
>JBDUAY010000078.1:0-16531 GCA_040004415.1 Bacteroidota bacterium
TGTTGTTGTCCCTTTGCTCCATCTTCATAATAAACAGTGTTGTGTACTTCCACAGGCTCTAATTGCAGCCTGCCAGTTTCATAGGGAATGAGCATATTTTTATCCACGGTGAATACACGGTAATCGTTACCGTTCACTTTTTGATGGTTGTCTTCATCGTTGCTAAAGCCAATCTGCCGCACCGTAAATCCTTTGAATGACGGTCGTTTGCTGATCTCGCTTTTGTTCTGCAATGCAGAATATAACTCGTATGTCAGCTTGAGCGGTTCGCCTTCAAAACAGCTTTTCTTTGAAAGTACCGTTTTAATAAATATGTGTCCGCGTATCTTTTCAGCAGCCGTTTCGTGTGGCTTCAATACCGAAGTTTTACCCGGCACATCCAGGGGTAAATCCTCAAAGATCTTTACGGCATCTGCACTTGCATTAGCTGTTTTTTGCGCGGCTGCACCAAAAACACAAGCCCAAAGCCCCAGTAATATAAATACAGTTTTAAAACGCATTGTCAATCCGGATTGTAATTACGCTGAACACCCCCCACTGTTTATGGCGTTGTAACTGGTTTTTCGCTTAACGCTTTCTGGCAATTTTGCAGCTCTATCTGCAGGCTGCTGTATTTGGCCTGAATGTCTTTATTCACCTGCTGGATGGAAATTTTCTTTTGCTCTACCTCCTGTATTTTATCATATATAACTTTATTCAATTGTCCATAAATGCTGTTGTCTGATTTAGAAATCCGGTAAAGGTTGTCCATCGCATTATCCAATTGTGTTTTTATTGATCCTGTTTGCATCCCGCCATCTTTTATAGAATCCTGCAGATCCACTGCTTCTTTCATGATGGCCAGAAACCTCAATTCCCCTGCATCTGACTGGCGCTGCACTGCCGCCTGCTCGCGCAACCTGGTGTTTTCTTTGGAAGGCAGCTTGTAGTTTACAAAGATGGCGGCAACAGTGAGCACAATTGTCACCAGGAAAAAAATCAGGAATTTGATGAACGCCTGGTTTCTGTCAACACGGTTTAATACTTGTTCCATAACTTATTATTGAGTTGGATTGATAGGTGATTGTTAGTCTGCCAGGAAACTTCTTCTTTTGGGTGGCGGATTGTCATTATTTTGTCTCACTACTTCTTCTTTCACAAATATGCCGGTCTCTTTTCTCTTACCAATATATTCCAGCCTGGCCAGTTGGTGAAACAGTTTGGATATCAGCTTGGTGAATCTTGATATATGATCAACGGATGCAATAATATCCAGGTGATTGTATTGATGGGCAGACAGCTGCACAATAACGCCTTCCAGTTCTCCCTGGCTATTGCCGCCCCACTCTGTAAAATAATTGATTAGCTCTTCTTTGCCGTTTCCGTAATAGCAATCCAGGGTATTTTTGATCAGCCGCGCAAGGTGTGCAGCTTTAGTAATAATGTATACCGGCGTTTGAACATGACCGGTAGATTTAAGTTCAGACATCTGGCCTGCAGTAAAAAACAAGATATTCTCACAAAGTTTTTGTACGATCAATGACATGTCATTGACCTGTTTTTTCTGGTTGATTTTCTGGATAATTTGCAATGCATACACTTCCATTTTGCTGTAAAATTGTTCCAGGCTGGCGTGTATCTCCAGCAAATCCGGATGACTGTTGACCGATGTACAGGGCGGCACATATTCTTCGTCTACAATGATCCGTTGTCCTTCAATAGCAAGTTTCCCCACTGGTAATTGAAAAACGCCCAGCACATTTTTTGCCAATTCTGTTACCGGCACCATATCAATGAAAACGGTGGGGATAGCGAAAGGCGTTCGGGCGGGCTGTTCAATTTGGCTCATAACACCAACCGGAACACGCTGGTAAGGATTGATGGTAAGTACCAGGTAAAATTCACTGGCCTTTTCTTTTAGCTCTTTCAGGCTTGCCGGCTTACTCACTACTGCTGGAAAATTTGTATCGCCTGACACATTGCTGCTTTCACTAAACTCAATATAATGGCCGCCGGCAGTGATGGCACGGCACTGCCGCAATCTTACCTGTATTTTTTTTTCGCTGTCTGTACTTACAACTATCTGCGGCGCGGCTGTTTCGCTTATGCCCGGCAGCAAACCATAGTTTAATTCATTCAGCAGGCTGGCCGTATGTTGTGCAAGCCGAAACAGCATTGCATTATCCTGGGCTATAAAATGAGATTTGTTGATCTTCATTCCGTCTACCCAGTTAACGGGCAAAAAGTTAGTCTGTGGCATATTTTTTAGATAAGTGTTCTTACACAAATAATTACATCGTTCTCTTCAATATTGTTACCGTTTACTGTTTGCTCTGCATCTACATACCGGGTAGAGAGGTGGTACCAGTCATTTCGCTTATAAAAAACCCAGCCGTAGGCTTCTCCCTTATTATCCACATACTGCACTTTGGCCATCGGGTTTCTTTCATTGTAATCGTTCAGAAAATAATAAAACAGCCGGCCAAAATCCATTTGAACCGGCGCTTTTGCCCTGAAATTGGTGATGGTGCTGTCGCCGGTCTTTTTCTGAAACTCAAAACTTATCACGCGGGTATTTCGCAGCTGGCTGTCTTCGGGTTCGTCAATTTCTTCGCCTACCGGGTAAAACCATTCCTTGATTATTTTGGGCGGAATGGCAATGGCAGCACGATACGCCTGGAAAAAAAAGTAGGGAACAACAAAGAATAAGAAACTAAAGGCCATCAGCAGTTCCAGCTTATTTTTATTGAACAGGGTGTACAATAGCACAAATGCCAGGCAACCAGCGACGGCGAGTAACAGGGTAAAAAATATTTCAGACCATACAGCGGCGTTTGTTCCGCTCCAATCCAATTTCTGGTTCATAAAATATACGTGTGCAGTCCCCAGCAAAAGGAAATAAGCCTGGAAACAAAGCAGCGCAATGGTGGGCGAATTTATCAATGCAGGATGTGCAGCTATGGCAACAACTGCCAAAAAGAAAACCGCACAGATACAATAGACCAGCGTCGCTTTTTGGAATGGTTTAAAAGATCCACGGGCTTTTGCAATAAAGCTGATGGTTAAAGCACCAATGCCCAGCACCCCCGCGCCCAGAAGCAGGATGTATTTGGTTAAATCATTAGCAATCAATTTTTCCATTGTAAGGGTTTCAGAATTTAACTACGCTGTTTGCCGGTAATCCGGCTATTTTACCCAGGATACTTGAATATCCGAGTACCGGGCCGCCGTCATTATCAATCACCATATGTTTCCGTTCATAGGCCACATTCACCAAAATTTCTATAGCTGCGCCTGCAGGAATAAAAAACCGGTTAAAAGTTTCAATGAGCAGTTTGCGCACGCCCGTACCGAGATAGTCAGTGATCTCACTATTCTTTAGGGGCCCGATGGCTATTTCCAACACAATATTATCTTCATAAAAGGTATCTCCACAAATAAAATCAAGTCCCAGGATAGCATCTCCGGTAGCAGGGGTTTCAATACCCTGGCTGCGGACGCTTCCTTTTTTTTGAATGACTACTTTTTCTTTTAGTAATTGTTCCAGGCAATGGGTGGTGAGTTCCATATTGCCGGCTACCTGGTGGGCATACGGAATTAATAATACCAATGGCGCAGCAAATAATGCCGGCAATTCTTTGGGGAGATCCCAGAACTGCGTAAAATATTCGTTTAGCAAACCCGTCTTAAGCCCTTCCAGTATTTTGGCTTCTTCCGCTTCAATACGCAAACGTTGCAGAAAGAAATCATTTTCAAAAGGCATAAAGAACTTCCGGATTTGTTCTTCTTTTTTCTGATTCTCCTTATAATAAAAAGCGAAGTCCCCATCGGTTTGTGATTGTGCCTGGAAAAACAAACCTTCAGGTAACTGATCGTAGAGGCCTGTTCTCGAGAGGTGCAGGTGCAACCACTGTCTCTTCCGGGCATCCAGTTTTATGTCTGCTGATGCAATATCGTTACTGAATTCCCGGGCAAACAGGGTATCGCAGCCTATCATAAATTCGTCTGGCTCAAGCCCGCGCTCCAATGCCAGCAACAGTAGTGCTTCTGCCTTAATGTCCCACGCCAGGTGGCCAATATCAGTGTGTAACTTTTGTATGGTCGTCATTTGCTCCATGATACGCCGGTTATACCGCTTGTTTTATTTCTACGCGATAAGGAAAAAGGGCTGCAGATTTTTCTTCGATCAATAATTTCAGGTTCTCCTTCCAAAATTCTACTTCCCCGTTTTCAACCATCGGTTCATAATATTTTTTATGGATGTCAATGTTTACATCAATGGTTTTCACAAATCCTTTCTGCTCGTCGGGGTGTACCATCGTGCCATTTTGCACCGCTACTTTTTTAACCCGATCCCCCAGCTGGAACTGGCAAAACACCCTGATGTCTTCGCTGGTAACCAACCTGTCTTTGGAAAGCAAGGCGCTTTTGTAGGCGACTACACTTTCGGAAGTATTCAATTTATTTTTCCCCCCCATCGTGGGTGTTACCAGGATTGCCTGGTTGCCATCAAACCCGCTTCCTTTGTACAAACGCAATGTACTGGCCGGCCAGATATTGTTGCCATCGGCACCGCCGGTGCTCCAGTAGCGTATAAAAATATTTTGCCAGGGCTTGGATTTGGTGTTTTTCACGATCAGGTAAGGTGTTTGTTCACGTACTGCCTGCCTGGCAGATAATCTTTGTTCCAGTTTATTCAAAATTTGCTGCAGTTGCTGCAATTCGTTGTTGATGAAATCGCTGCCGAGTGCCGAAAAGGCCGCCCGCTCATCGCGCAGCAGTTGCACCAGGTAGTCGACCATAGAAGATGCATCCCGTTCGTCGAACCTTCCCACACCGCCATTGCGCAGTAAAATACCTGCATTGTCCTGGTTCCTGCTTTTAAAAGAGCGTTCACTCAGTACATCACCATCATCGTTGAGCACTTTTTCCAATTCAAGAAAAATATCTTCTGAATACAGCGGTATGATGTTTACCATCTCCTGCAACCGGAATGTGATATCATGCAACTGCCGGTTGTATACCGGAAAACAGTTCATAACACACACCACTTCTTCCAGCATTTTTGTGGTAACTGTTTTTGGAAAGTCCAGGCAGATCCACCGGAGTGGTTGTTTTTGCAACTGAGCTGCCTCCCGGCCGGTAAAGGTCTCGGTTATCACCCCGGCCAAAGAGCTGTTATCACCTACCAGGGACAGGTTGTCTTCATCCGTTAGATTGAGAAAATTAGGTTGATAATAACTGTTGATATGTTTACGGCCGCGATCGCTGGTGTCATCGTCTCTGTTCAAAACATTTTCCAGATCAGGACCTTCGTATATAATAAGGTTATTTCCATACCCGGGCAAATGAGACATCTCATGTTCACCGCTCCAATACCATTTCGCTTTGGGAAGCTGGTGATAAAAAGAAATCTTGTCCAGTTCTGATTTGAATTCGAAATAAAAAAGGCTGTTTTGGAGGGATACACCTGGCTGATCGATCCCGAGCCACAAGGTGGATGCGGGAAGGCCTTCATCGGGCGATGATTGCCCGATTAACTCTTTGCTGCCATTACTGTCTGCTTTATATAAGGAGTTACCGCTGGCAATAAATTTTATCGAGGCGCTTTTAATGGGTAACGGGGCAGTAGGTGAAAAAAAAATATCTTTTGAAACCTGTTCCCCGCTGTCAGTGCTGACCGCTAATTTTCGTGTAAAATATAGTTGATCGTCCGTATTGATTTGGTGCGATGGTTCCACCGATCTTGCGCAGGCAACGGCGTGCGCCGGTAATGCGGCAGTGAATGCATCGGGCGACAACAAATGCACCAGCCGCTCTAAAACCCTTGACCGGGAGGATTGTATCTCTCCGGAAATTTTTTCCAGTTCAATAGCACACGCAGATAACAGAATGGATAGTACCGGATCGAAATTACCCTCCGGTTCCTTCTCCTGGTAGCCCCATACCCGCGCGGCATTTTTAAGCATCCTCTCCCTGATATGTTGACTGGTCTCCTGCATTCGTGGTCAAATTTTAAAATGAAAGCGGGCCTATAAAAAAACTATACCGGTAATTAAATTTCTCGTTGGTTGATATATAAGTTGCAGTCACAATAATGTCAATCCTTTTTTTCACGCTCACTGCCTGCCCGGTAGAAGTAACCTCCTGCTGGTGAAAACCGATTTCTATTCTTACCTGCCGGAGCCGTTTCTCGTATTTTTCAATGGTGTTGCACAATGACTGGCGGAAAACTTCTTTTAATTTATATCCGCTGGTATTACTATCAAAATCATAATCCCATATACCGCAACCAAATTCCGGATCGCCCGGCAATTCTGACAGCGAGGTGGTATACAGCAAACGGAGATGCTGTTTCACCGATTCGGAAAGGGAACACCTTTCCAGGTTCTCCCGCTTATCCCGTGGATACATGATCTGATCCAGCGAAAGCGGCAGTGACAAGTACTCTGATTGCATACGCTGTTTGGTAAAACTATATGAATGAATTGCTCCAAAGGATACCGAAGGATACTATTGCCAAAAGGTTTTATCTTGACAACTGGTATGAAAGGATGGTGATTTCAAGGATGAGCTGGAAGTTTAAAAATACAAATAACTTGTCATACACGCAACAGTAAAATAACCCTGAACGGAGCCGTGTATTGACCTTTCTTCAGCATACTTGCCAGATAAGGCTATCCGCTATCTGGCAGGTGAAAATGCTGGTAAATAACAGGCTTTAATTTTTCAGGCGGGTAGAAAGTTCTTCAATAAACCCGTCGAATTTTTTTAGTATGCGGTTGAACGGATGGTATTGTTCATCAGCGTTGAAAGGGGTTCCCGATTTGCCCGATTCTTCCGAAACGAATTTTATTTTATATGCCAGTGGGTCGTCGGGGGTTTGTTTTATAATCAGCCGTGTGCGGGTAGTATTTGATTTAAAGACATTGCCTATCCACGACGTACGGAGATAGCCAGCCTTTTCATCATTGTTTTCCAGCACATCAAATTTATCCAGCACGGAGCTTACAATAATTTTCCAGGCATCTTCTTTTGACCTGCCGGCTTTTACGTTGATTTTTATATCTATATTGGCAATATCAGACACTAATGAAGAGGTGTAAGATTCATCCGTTTGCATTTGTATGTACTCGCTCTTAGGCGGATCAGACATGCCTTTTTTATCGCAGTAGGTACGGGTTTCCTGGATGAAACCTTCCGACCTGATCTCAACAGTTACACATTCTTTTTTTGGAATAGTTACCACAATTTTGCCAGCGCCCATTAAAACGCCGTTCACATAGATTCTTGCTGTTTGGGGCGACGTGGTAACGGTAACTTTTTCAGTAGCGAGGGCCGTGTTACCGAGGAAAAAGAATAGCAGTAACGCATATACAGATAGCATAGAAATTCTCATCATAGTATTTGGTTGTAGGGTTAAAAGTATAGACTTGTAAAATAGGGTATATGATTGAATTGGCAAAAATGTTTTTGGTGAATTTGAGTAGCGTATAAAATTTTTTCGTGTTTTGATTGGAGTGGAAATATGGCTGTCTTGTAAAGAAATGCTGCAGCGTAGCAACACTTCTTCCAATAGCAAAAATCATTTACTGCTTCCTGTGCATTTACAACTGATATGCGTAGTCTTTTTTATTAAATGCTTGTTTCAAAAAAAAGGACCGTGCTTATTTTAAATGAATATGAATATGGGGTTGACTTGTTTTTGTTTCGTCAACAATCACAATATCATTTCTTTCTTTTAATATGGATAGAAGATTTTCTATTTCTGCTGTTGAAAATTCCCGGGTCCTGATATCCCTTGCTGAATTGGTGAGATGATTCGAGATAAGTTTGTTCTGCTTCACTTGGGCCGCTATCACTTTAGTCATTCTTTTTATAATGATTTCTTTTGTCTCATGTTTGTCTTTACCTTCCTTATATACGATCCGAATTTCCTCCAGCCATGGCTTTTTATATGCGGCATACTTGTTCAGTGTAGTGGAATTGGTTTCAAAATGCGGGTACATGGCGCTGGCCTGGCTGTAAGGGCTCCTGATGGTGCTGGTTACTTCCAGCTTTTTTTTCATGCTTTCCCCGGTAGTAGTTACTATCGTGTCAATTGACAATTGATGATCCATGGTTTTAAATTATGATGATAAAAATGTTTTATAAAATGACAGCATTTGTTTTGCACAAAACGCTTACAAAAAGCGCCCGCAAGATTAAAATGTCTTCATACTATACTTGTTTTAAACGATCAACAGTTTTATTTTTCCTTATCGTCCGGCGTATCGTCTATGACAATGATAGTATTTCGTTTCTTTTTTGCAAGCCCGGGTGGCGGCTCTTCTAAAGTACTTGCTGGTGACAAACCAAATACAGCCGCGGCACTAATAACGCTTTGCTGCAATTCACCATCCTGCAGCGTAAATACGACGGCTTCTTCTTTGGTATCGCCTTCTACAATAAATTTTTCTACCGGCCCGAAGAATTCTTTTAATTGCTCAGCATCACAGGAAGGTAAGAAGATGCGGAGAACCCGGGGATCGTAGAAGCGAAAATAGAGTTCTTTCCCCTCTTCGGTTTTAACCATCAGGAATTTTCGGAAATGTTTGAAAAGGTTATCCATATCTGATTCTGAATATACCAGAACGCCCCAGCTCCTGCCCCATCCGTTTTTCATAATAAAATCTGAAAAATCTTCTGAATGAGGAAACGTAAAGATATATGGAGCTACAGCTGAAAGGCTTTCT
The DNA here is from genome assembly GCA_040004415.1 of Bacteroidota bacterium. Taxonomy (GTDB): domain Bacteria; phylum Bacteroidota; class Bacteroidia; order Chitinophagales; family Chitinophagaceae; genus JACMLD01. The sequence continues at coordinate 8,715 of JBDUAY010000078.1, forward strand.
TCACTTCTTCCGCGGTACAATGAAATAACATTTTCATTTTTCTCCGTTGCATATATAAGATTTTCTTCTGTAGCACGGGCGGCATCAAGAAGAAAAAAAGAACTCAATGTTTGTATCGTCCGATCAGTATTCAAAATAATAATGTATCATTTGCAAGATTTGTAATCACTAGTGTACCAACCAATTAGTTTTGCAACATAAATAATTCTTTCACCATATTAGCAAGCTCAATAATGTGTTGCAAAATTAAGTTTTCGCTACACTAGTTTTTGGTAACCACCGTCGTCTTCTCAATTGTTTCACCCGTTTTTCCGTCTATTTTTAACTGATAGATTTGATAGGGATTATTCTTGTTAACCGGGTAGCTTACAATATAAAGTGGTGAAGCAATATTTGAGCGATGAACATTAACACCACCGCCGGGCACCATGATTTCTATTCCCAGGGATTTCATTTTTTTATCCAGATCCTTTATGGTGAATGCAAAGGGAGTATCCCAATCTGTTTCTTTCTGGAGTTTCTCATTACTATCAAAATATTTCCAGACACCAACCGGCACTGCATAGAACTTTTCCCCTGAAATTTTCAAGAATCCTTTGACTTTAAAATAGGCTTTAACTTTGGTATAAGGAGAAGTTGGCAATTTAATTTCTTCTGTGTAGTCTTCCTTGTTTTCTACCTGGCGCACCTGTGCATGCTCTATATTGATAAAATTGTATTGGCCATTCACTTTATTCTTATTGAACCGTTCAATATCAAATCTTTCCATAATCGTATTTTTTTTTCCTGCACTGTCTTGTTTCACCTGCGCTTTACAGGAAGAAAAAAACATCATGCAAGCAAGCGGTATAAAAAGCAATACTCTCATCCATTAATAGATTTTAAAATTTCCCATTGCCAGTTCCAGGTAGTAAGACCGATCGGATTATAGCTCATTACATTATCGGTACAATTTACGGAATCCGTTAGTGCGTTTGGATATGTATATTTCCGTACTTTTTCAAAGTCACCATCTTTGTGGGTATGGTGCAGCCCAAACCCATGCAGCACTTCATGGTTCAGCGTAGTTGCATCGCGGGAGGAAAACAACACCAGGTTTCTGATGCCAATATCTTCTATTGCGCCGATTACACTTCTTTCATTTGGTTCATTAAAGCTGAAGACCGTGAAAATTTTTGTGTCTTTGTATTTTGCGTTAATCAGCATGCCTGCGCCATCTTTTACATCCAGGAAAAGTTTCCTGACAACAGGCTTCATTCCTAATGCGTGATCAAGCAAACCAGTGGGGCCTGCAAATTTCCCGTCGTTCTTAAAATCAGGATTCCCGGAGAGATCAAGGTCGGGTGCAACTTCAGTTTCGTGGTCAAAAAAACATTGGAAAAGGGTATTATATAAATTATCAACTTCACGCGCACTATCTGGCGTTGAAGCATAGGAGCCGGTAGTTGGCGCGCCCGTTTTCTGTACGTCTGTTTTTACATTTACAAATACAAATTTTACGGACATTCTTCTCCGCTTGGAGTTAGCACCCACAATTATTTTACCAGCAATTGGAATAGGATCATCCAGTTTCCAGGTTTTGGGATAAGCCAGCACTTTGATTTCCTGGTCGGTATCAAATTCTTCCAGGCAGGTTATTTTAATAGTAGTATTATAATTTTTTCTGCGCGCAATCGCTTTTTCATCTATAGTGTTTCTGTTTAGTTTGAACAAATTCTTGTTATACTCAAATTCTATCAGCAGCGGTTCTTCATCTTCCACTGTAATGCGCATTCTTAGTTCGGCTTCAAATGGTGGAAAACGCTGCAGGAAGGGGGCTGGGTTTATTGCTGGCGGAGGATCACCGGGTTTTGCCTGGGGGTAGAGATGCAGGTAGGGAACAAAATATTCTGCTTCATCTTTTACTTCTGTTTTAAACTGGTTGGCACCTTTGCCATATTCTGTCTTTAACTGTGTGTATGCCTGCGCTTTAGTCATGCCTGCTTTAGTGCCGTTATAACCTCCTTCAATGGCCGTGTCGTAGTCAGTCTCAGTTATTAATACATCATTCTTTATTCGTAGCCAGTCAAATCCATACTCACCTTTCCAATCGGCTTTAGGCCTGAAATGCACCATTACTTTAGAGGGAATAAATGTTTTTCTGACCACGCGCTTTACCGTTATGGTATGAGATGCATCAGCAGGATAAGCGGTATCGGGAAATTCCTGCGGGATGTATACAATTCCCGGATCGTCTTTACTGGTAAAAACAAAATTTTTGTCGTTTTCAGTTCTCTTAAAGCAACCAACATCGGATCGCAGGTGTTTGTTGATTTCGTCCGGATTATCGGTGCCCCAGTTAAATCTCGACAGCTCCTCCCAGGTCATGCCATTTGCCTCTGCAATTGATTTAATTGAATCGCCGTCCGCAACCTTGTATTCCTTTACTTTAACAATGTGTTTGGAAGCCATAAGAAAAATTGTTGTACAGCCCATCACTGCAGCAAAACCGTGTCTTCTACTTTTAGTTTATGCCAGTTTGAAATAATATGACAACTGCCGGGTTTAATATTTTCTATTTTAACTACACCGTCTTTATTGGTGGTATGCTCTTCTTTTGATCCATCCGGCAGTTTTATGAGCAATACGACATCTTCCACCGGTTTTCCTTTCTCATCCACCACTTTAAATTCCACAAAATGCTTTTCATCCGGCTTTTTCGGAATAGGCGGCACTGGCTTATTCCCACATGGCTGAACAGGCGAATCTACTTTGGTATTAGGCATTTTAACTCTCTTGTGTAAGTGAATAAGTACGCAGCATTCTTTTTATTTTTTCTGAGCCAGCCAGGTTTCGTATTCCTAAAATATCCACGGCCCATTCATTGGAAGGTTCGGTATCAAAAGCCTGGCCCAAGACAATAATATACTCAAGAAAATATCTTACGTCGGTGCGTTCTATAATATTACTGGCGGCTGCTTTTTCAATTCCGTTTTCTAAAATAGCCCGGAACTCTTTTGAAGAAATGTTCGCCGTTGTTACCGGAAACTTTATTCGTAAATACTGTTCCGTATCCACGTAGAAACTTTTCATTAAAGGCCCAGAGAATGATTTTAGCTGACTGTTCTTTATTGTAAATGTATTTTGCATTGAATTGCATATTATTTCTAACAAGGCTCAATAAGCGGCACTCCATTAACAGCGGCTTCAACCATTGCAATTATTTGCGCTACAGTCTTGGCTACAACAGGGTTCATTTCAGTAATAGAGTCCATAGCTATAGGACTTACAGAACCAGGTTTTACTTCCCCAATCAACACCGTCATACAACCCAGCGTTATCGCCCCTCCATGTGCACATTGATCACCCAAACGAGCTGCGGGTTTTCCGCCAATCATCACACCGGCAGATCCTAACACAATGGTATCAGGCGGTCCTACACAGGTACACATATCGCCCATAACGGCTGCGGGTTGCCCGCCAATCATAACCGTTGCACAACCGGGGCCTGTAATAGGCCCGCCTACATGTGGTATGGGTGGCAGGCCCGGTGTTACCATCGGGCACATATGCATGTCTCCTATTCTTGCTGCTGGTTTACCCATAATTTTAATTATTCAACTACATAGAAATAAGAAGCATCGTTTACTGTTCTATGGCTTAGTGATTGATTGCGGATTTTACGCTTTTTCACTTTTCCTTGGCTATTCCATTGATCATAAACGACGATGCCACTTAAGTTGTGGGATACGTAAATTGCCGCATGTCTTTGTGATGGCGGATAATTTCCGGTTTCATCGAATGTTGCTATAACCGTTCCTGAAGGTATAGTTCCCGGCGGAGTATCCATTACCTTTACTCCTTTTTTCCACATGGTTGTATTTGGAGCAGTGGAGGCCATCTGAATAAAAACAACACATTCATGATTACCTGATTCGTTCTTAAAAGAAGCGTTGTCTTCGAGTAAACTTGCCTGAACATTTAGTTTATATGCCATTATCAATTTTTTAATTCAGCATAATCATTGCAGCCTGCACGGTTACTTTACCACTGGCACTTACCGTGGTTTGCGCACTGTCAATTTTTGCTTCTGTTGTTCCTTTTACGCCCGCTTTCATACCTTCCATGGTCGCTTCGCCCCCACCGCCATCCGCAGTAAATTTTGCCTGCTTACTTCCCATGATAGCCTTATCATCGGCATTAATGGTTATTTTCTTACCAGTAATATTAATAGTGCCGTCTTTTTTCATTTCAATTTTTGAATCGCCACAGCTAAGTACAATACTATCTGATGAAGTGACCTTTATATTGCCGCTTCCATCTATCATTACATCATTCCCCTTGGCATCCGCTACGTGTACACTGCCTTCTTTGTCATTCATTACAATCAGATTGCCGCTTCTTGTCTGTATCGCCTTTACGTCGTTACCATCATTGGCAAAAGTGGTTTTTGCTTTTCCATTATAAACGGTTCCAATAACATAAGGCTTCATGGGACTGCCGCCTTCAAATCCAACAATCACTTCTTCACCCACTTCGGGTATAAAAAACATGCCTTTGCCATCGCCGCCATGCGGACTGGCAATGCGCAGCCACGGTGATTTTTCCGAATCCTCCATCCAGTAGAATTTCACTCTTACCCTTCCTAATCCTTTGGGATCGTTGTTATCTGTTACCAGCGCACTTTGCGTTTCCATGTGTGGTTCCGCCATTAAATTTACCGGCGGCATTTTTACACTGGCGGGTATCGCGGTAAAATCATTGGTATAATTTCCCTGGCCATCGCAATGGTGGGTAATGGAGGTGATGGTATAGTCGCCAAAAGATTCATCCTGATCACTGTAAACATTTTTACCCGTTATACTGGCACTGCCACCCAGTTGCAGGCTAAACACACTGCTGCGCCCGTCAAAGCGTACCATCTTGCTACTTTGAATGGCGGCCTTTGTTTTCATGTAATCATCCAGCTGCTTTTTGTTGGTAAGAAAAGTATTATTCCACTGTTTTGGCTTGGCGCTGTAGAACTTTTCGCTCTTTGAAAGCGTATGTTTGCCCAGTTCATTCAGCCCGGCTTTGTCGGCAATGCCCGAAGGGGAACCATCATACACCTCCGTATTCATGTAGTCATACGCCATCATATCAAAGCCTGCGGGCCGTAGATGCAGCGACATATTAAAATGCTGCAGGTTATTGCCATACAGCAATTTTATTTTTGCGCCCTGCGGGGCGCCCATAATCATTTTTTGCCCGTCATAATACAGCCACTCACCATAGGTAGCCCCCAGGCGGCAAAGAAACTGCCAGGCAGTTTCTTTGTACTGTACGGTATAAGCAAGTGTTTCATTATAGGTGGTGCTTATTTTTGGTTGCAATAAATTCTGCGGAAAAGGTTTTACTACATCCTGGGCTATATTTTTTACTACTTTCTTTTCCCAGGTCTGGCAATGCGGCCCGTTGTCCAGTAAAACGGTAGGACTGTAACCGCCAATGATGATATCACCGGCGTGACCATTCTGTTTGGCCGATTCAATCTGGGTAATAACACCTGCAAATTTCAAATCCCCCTGGTTTTTTTGGGATTTGATGCTGATGGTAATATTACCCCCAATCATATTTTTTGATGCGTTGAATATGACCCCTTTGGTGCCATCAATCGCCTCTGTTGGGCACACCAGGCGAAAGGTATGGTGCGCAAAAATGGCCTGGGTAATAGTAAGTGCAGAAAACTGTGTAATATTCTTACCGTTAATTTCGATGCTGATATCTAATATTTTTGCCATAAAAAAGAGATTGTCTTTTATGGAAGTGTTAAAAAGATCTGCTTAAAGGTTTTTATAAAGCGTTAAACTGTACCCCGTTAATAGCTTCCTGATTTGAATTTATTTACTTTGATTTTCGTACACCGCACCCTCATAAATATGACCAATAGCACGTTCAATTTTTTCAGGCGTTATACCCAATTTTTTCAGCTCTTTGTGGTCCCTGAGAAACTCAGGCAAGGTTTGCTTTTCAATTTTTTCTGGTTCATATGGTTTCATTTCAATGCCAAGATGCCGCCGGGACGCCTCCCTTATTTTACCGATAAAATACCCGATAGTTGTTTCAGCTGGCTGCCTCCGGAACATTGAATAATTAACCAGGCCATATGGGTCGTCCAGTATGTTTCTGAATATCGCATTTATCTCCGCTTCTGATACGGTGAATCCATTTTGCCTTCTGTACGACACACTGCCGGATTCATCGTGTTTAGTTAATAGCAATTTATATAGCTGGGTCAGATAGTCATAATACAATGGCTTCCTTAAATAAGGATAGTCAGGATCATGCATATTTTTCAAGTGTCCCAAACTATCAATCCTAACACATTCGCCTATATGCTGCGGATTTAACTCCAGTAATGCCACCGTAGCAACGGGTGACATCATGAACATTGGCTGTATCTCTGGCCAGGACATACCATCCACATTTGATACCGTATACAGCCGGGGTACCTGGCCTTTTTGTTCGGTTCCCATAACGGTATGCGCAAATGTGTCACCCAAACGATGCAAAAGAAGACCAAATTCAAGCGATATTGGGTTTTCTCTTAACAGCATATTGCGTGTGGCCGCAAATTGTACAGCAGGATTTTTGCTGAACCGCTCCCGGCCATTGTCATCGGGATCCGTGCCTGGCAATGAATGAAGCGCAAATTCGATATTAAAACGCCATCCCGCAGGTATGCGTCTTTTTACGCCCCTCAAATCATATTCATCTATTCCCCTGCACTGAGCCTGGTGTACATTGGAAGCGTCCAGCCAGCCTACTTCATCTGGCATTTGTGCCAGCACCGCATGCTGGTAGGCTACATCTTCTGCAAAACCCACAGCCAGCGAGGTAAAATAGACCGTATAATAATGTCCTGATTCTTCCATACATCTCTTAATTGCATTGCGGTATATGCTATACCGGGTAACAGGATCCTTTACATTAAAATGAAAGCAAAAGTCTCTGTTGCGTGATCAAATCAGCTTTGCAAATTACTTCGCAACCCCACCATACGGTTCCAGTTAAGCGCCCAGGTTAGGCGGAGGTTTGCCATTGTCGTATGGTCCGCTATCATTGGTCCGCTTGTCCTTCACGTCTTCATGATCCACTGAATTCGCGGTCCCTTCTTCGAAAACTTCCGGCCATGAATTCTTGAATTCCGAATCATTCAGCTTCATTCCGTGTGCACTTAATGTTAGCTGTACCTGCATGGGCCTTTCGCCGCTATGATCAAAGGTTTCATAGTAGTCCACACAGTAGGCATCGATAAATTCGAGTGTCTTTAATTTGCTGAAAGCATCAATCTTGTAAAAAGTAATCAGCCCGCATTTCATGTGTGTAGGGTGCACCATCCATTCAAACAATTCTGTGCCACCGTCGCTCTCCAGTACCAAATCAATTTTGCCGCCCATGGGCATGGAGGTGGGAATACCGGTACGGTCTGTTACCTGCATGAAGCGGTAACCACAGTGCAATACCGTCATATGCTTTTCATCTAAGTTTAACTTCGCAAGAAAGGGCATAATAAAAAATTTAATGCTACAGGCAGGTTTGACAATATCCGCCGGTTTCCTGCCAGTACCATTGGCAATAAAATAAAACGGGCAGTCAGGTTGCTGCCCGTTTATGGTAACCTTATTTTATCCACTCATTAGTATGTGTGCCAGAACCCAGTGTAATTTCTTTGGCACTGATGGTGAATGTTTCTGAAATAGGATTGTCACCCGTATGGTCGAAATTTTCTGTGTAGTCTATGAGATAAGCTTCTTTAAATTTCAACTCTTTCATTGTTGCGTCTGAGTCGCGTTTCA
>JBDUAY010000443.1:0-4848 GCA_040004415.1 Bacteroidota bacterium
TTTTCCATCCGGACCAAACAATGCCGCGTCTGAAAAACCATATCTTACCAGGTGGAGGCTCATCAGGCGGTTGTCTACTTTTGTAAAATCCGGCCCTTCAAAACGAATCATATCTATTTGAATTCTGTCTTTCTCAACATTATCCATCAGCGAAAGCAGGAATACAAGCGGAATTTCATGATAATAAAAACAGGCATACAAAAGATTTACGCCCAATACACCGGTTGCGTGCTGCTGCCGGTTGCTGTTATTGTCGAGTAATTTAACATGGAGCACTACGTCATTGTACGGACCGTTTGGGGTTAATTGAAAACGCACACCCATCCAGCCATGGCCATTATTTGTTTTATTGTAGTTGAGTGCAGAGATGGTATCTGAAAATGCAAAAAAGGTCGTTGAATTACCACGCAAAGCAGCGAGGCGTTCGATTAGGAGATCATACTCATGATTAAGCATTGACATCAGTCTTTCTTCGCTCACATACCGTTTTTTTTGCTGTACGCCGTAAATAGCATCAGAAAAAGTCATATCGTATGCAGACATTGTTTTGGCAATCGTGCCTGAGGATGCGCCGGCTTTAAAAAAATTGGCGGCCACGTCTTGCCCCGCGCCAATCTCGGCAAAGGAACCATAAATGGCAGGGTCAAGATTAATCGCCAGGGCTTTTTGTTTCGTTCCGATGTCTCTATTGTGAACAATGTTCATGGTGGTTGAATATTTATTTATCGTGGCCGGCCGCAAAGGTCAGTTCATTTCACACGCATTTTCCGGCATAAAAATCATCAGCAAGATATAAAGGATATTTTAACTGACCATAAGATTGAGGAGTAAACGGCATATGACTACAAAATAAAAAGCCCTGCATTTTTTCAAGGCTTTCCCTGAACCTACGCGGCCCGTGTATAAAGAGAAGCTAAGTACTTTCAAAAAGGCAACGAAAAAGTGGCCAGGTGTAAGACCCTATGAATTAAAAGATTCACGGACCAACACCTGACTGTTTTTTGTAAGGTTCCGAATAGTTGGGGTGTTGTCACCAACAGATGGCTATTATTAATCCAGCTCAATTTTTCTTATTGATTTAAAAGATTTACTTCTTTACCAATTGATTTACCGTGGCGATAGGCGATAGCTTTTAAGCGTCTTGCACCTACCGGGAAAAAGAGCGGTTCACCTTTATATTTTGCTGAAAAATTATCCGGGCTGGTGCCATCGAATGTGTAATAAATATCCATCCCATTGATTTCTGTTGCCAACTTTACAGATAAAATTTTACCCGTTGTATCTTTTACCGGTTGAATGATCGCGTTGTAACAGCTTTTAGCGTATTTAATATTTGCTGCGTCCATCACTGGAAATTGGGACTCCATTCTTCTTATAAAATCATTCCAATTTTTTCTCGCTGGCAGACTCCAATAAACTTCTGCCAATGCCATTGCCCTGGGCCAGGTCATATACTGTGCATGCCGGAAGGTGGGTACAGATTCAGTCCATAAATTCCCCTGTCCGCCGAGTATATAACGTGCATCAATACCCGCAGGTGCCGGTTCAAAATTGTAGCAGTCACTTAACCGGCACATGCCGTATGTAGGGGGCTCTGCTGACGGATCGCCCTGGTAAAGATCCAAATAGGTATTGCCCCACGGGCTCATCACTACATCATGTTTCATAGAAGCAGCTTTTTTCCCGCCTTCAATACCGCGCCAACTCATCACAGAAGCGCCGGGTGCAATGCCACCATCCAGTATTTCATCCCACCCAATCAATTTCTTGCCTTTGCTTTGAATAATTTTCTCTACCCGCTTTACAAAATAACTCTGTAACTCATCCACGTTTGCAAGATGCTCATCTGTCATTCTTTTATTGCATTTCGGGCAGGTTTTCCAAAAGCCTTTATATGCTTCATCTCCACCCATGTGAATATATTCTCCCGGAAACAGACCAGCTATTTCCGTAAATATTTTATCCAGCACAGTATATACAGAATCATTGCCAACGCATAGTGCGTTATCCAGTTTTTTATAAAAATTACTGCCGGGGTCAACTGCATATTGCAATTGTGTACACGATAAATTTGGATAAGACGCAATTAAAGCAAGGCTATGCGCGGGTATATCTATTTCAGGTAAGATGCGGATATGCCTGTCGGCGGCATATTGCACAATCTCTTTAATGTCATCTTGTGTATAGTATCCGCCATAATCGGATTGCTCACCTTTTTCTGCCGGATTAAAGTGTTCAAAATTACCGGTGCGCATTACGCGCCACGCACCCACTGCTGTTAACTGCGGAAGGCTTTTAATTTCTACGCGCCAGCCATTATCATCGCTCAGGTGCCAATGAAATACATTGAATTTATAGCGCGCCATTTCATCGATGTATTGCTTTACTTCATCTTTTGTAAAAAAATGGCGGCTAACATCCAGCATTAATCCACGCCAACCAAACCGCGGATAATCTTTAATTTTTACAGCAGGAATATGAAATGAACCATTGCCTGCACTTACTGGTATTAGTTGCAGCAGCGTCTCCAATCCATAAAAAATACCAGCATCTGTATTTGCAGTTATATGTATTGATTGTGGCGTTACCAGCAAGTTATAGCCTTCCTTTCCCAGACTGGTATCTGCCAATTTATTTACATCCAGCTTAATTTCATTCTTAATGGATGTTACTGCAGTTGCAGTGGCAGCAATGAAATTTAATTGGTGAATAAAAACTGCTTTCGTGTTTATTAGATTCTTATCCGCCGGATTGAAAGAAATTTTTGTCCCTTTGTTCATTTTAAAAAAACCTTGTCCCTTTGTAATGCTGACTGGTTGTGGAATGAGTGCAGGATCTGAAGATCGCTGTGCGTCTAAATACGGCGTATAAAATAAAAACAGACAAAACAGTGTTCTTTGAATTTTCATATTATTTCTTTAAATGCGGTCACTAAATTTATTATTTTATGATGGCAATTTCTTCAGCGGTTTTATCCAGCTGCAGCACAATAACAGATACATTCGAGTCAGGCAGTACGCCTGGTAAATCAATATGAATACCGGCACTGTCTGTATTAAATTTTATTTCAGCGTTGCTGCTCAGCAGGAATGCTTTCGTAATTTTTACACCAGTGAGTGCAGGTAATACAAGCGAATTATCTTTTCTTTCGAAAATATGCAGGTATATTTTGTTGCCTTTACGCGTAGCTGCATACACACTGTTGGGAGGATAAGGGCCGCCTTTTGTGCCATAAATACTTTCGCCATATAACCGTAACCAGTTACCCATTTCTTTTAACAGGTTGATTTGCCTTGCTTCCATCCGTCCGTCCATCATAGGGCCGGTGTTCAGCAAAAGATTACCATTGCCCGCGGATGTTTTAACAAGTGTCTGTATGCATTCTTTTACAGATTTCATTGCATCGTTGGGTTTCCATGCCCACTGGTTGGCAATGGTGATGCAACTTTCCCAGGGCTGCGTCATATCAAGCTTTCCTATTTCCTGCTCGGGCGTCAAATAATCGCCTACATTCTGATCATTGTGCAAACTGTTTGGTTCTTTGCCCAGCCGGTTATTAATAATAATATTGGAGTTGATACTTTTTATGTAGCTGTATATTTCTTTACCATAAGCAGCCGTCCATGGCTTTTCCCAGTAGCCATCAAACCAAAGCATGTAAGGATGATATGCAGTAATCAATTCTTTCAATTCATTCTTCATTCTTGCAACAAAAGCAGTCATATTGCCCGTTACATTTTTTGTGGAATCATACGGATTATGAATGGGATAGTCAGCATCGTGCCAGTCGAGCACAGTAAAATAAATACAAAAAGCAATTCCATATTTTTTGCAGGCTGCTGCCAGCGCTCCAACAATGTCTTTTTTAAAAGGAGAATTTGAAATATTGTAAGGCGAATAAGCCGTAGGCCATAAACAAAATCCATCGTGGTGCTTGGAGGTGATGGTAAGATATTTCATACCTGCGTCTTTCGCCGTCTTAACCCATTTCTCTGCATCAAATAATACAGGGTTGAATTCTTTGTATAAACTATCATAATCTGATTGTGATACTTGTTTATTGCGGCTCCATCCTATCTCTGTTCCGCGCAAAGTAACCGGGCCAAAATGAATAAACATACCAAAGCGCTTACTCATAAAATCATCCATGATTGCCTTTGGTGTTTTGGCAATATCCTGCGCATGCAAAAGGGAAAGACTGCATACAATACAGTAAAAAAGTGATACAGATTTTTTCATACTTTATTTTTATTCTTATGCGTGTAATCAAAGTCAGCGTACTGTAAGGACGTTTGCATGGCAATATACTTCAAACAACAGAAGTAATATCATTAAAGTAAACAAGGTAAATTGGTTATATATCGATTCTTTGCTGCTTATGTACTCAATAATAACTCCTCTAATATTTTCCTTCGTGCAAACTGCTTTCAGCCAACGGATATTTTTTATTTGATTTGCCGGGCACAATGTAAAGTGAATCTTTATTCGTACCTGCGCATTTAATAATAACAGGTGATCCGTCCTTTGCCTGCTGTTTCAATATCATCTGACCCGGAAATATAAACACAGAATCTCCGTGATTCAACACCCGGTATTGCAGGCTTGTTTTACCATTCGCTCATCATACATTTGCAGAAAAATTAATACAATTCATGTCACCTGGCACCAAATCTTCATCGCAGCCCGCTGTAGCAGCCACCGTTTATCCCATTCTGCTGGCCATTAGCTTTTCACATTTGTTGAATGATACCATTCAATCATTGATACCATCCATTTACCCATTGGTAAAAGACAGCTATACATTAAACTTTGCACAGATTGGCATCATTACACTCACTTTTCAATTGT
>JBDUAY010000444.1:0-4834 GCA_040004415.1 Bacteroidota bacterium
CAGGCAGTGCAGAATACTACGATGGATTTGCGCCTGATAAATTAACAGCGGACGGCGTTAACAGGAGCTGGGGGGATGTAAGTGAACCTTCACTTGCAGCGGCATTGCATTATATCAGCACCGGATCTTTTGCCCGAACGATAAATACAGATGAAGAACAGAACCAGCGTATGTTATCTGTTCAACAGCAATACAAAGAATTGAATAGCCAATTGTATAATCAAAAATTTACAGGCATGTTTACAAAAAGCATGAAGTAAATAGCAAAATATTTGTAATAGAAAGCCATTTCATTTATTTGAAATGGCTTCTGGTATTTAACAGAGTGCAGTACAAATCAGGGAGTTGGCATAACTTATTTGATGATGAGGATATAATTATTTAGCACGCTGGAGCAAGTGTTTTTTGCTGGCCTTTTGCTGCTGCCTTTACAGGGATTTCCCGCTTGCAAAAACAACTTGTGCCTTCATACAGGTTGCAATTATTCAGGCACAAGTTGTTCGATGGGCATTTGCATTCTCCTAAATTAGGACCCGCGATGCCCACCTCAACACTTACGCCAGCTCATTATTTTTTACCGTATAAATTTATGAATATTAATTTATTTAGAACGCTAACGCCGTAGGTTTAAATGTCACTAGTCCCGGAGTTTCATCCGGGAGTGAAGCCAATAGGGCGTTTCAAGATTTTTTTCGTTTACGTTTAACAACTGATTTCGTTTTTGATGTAGTTGCAGAAACACTATCCAGTCGCTCAATATGATTGCCAGAAAGACTTTGCTGTTGTATTTTTTTGCCATTCAAATTATCTGTTTGTGCGCTGGTTTTATTAATTTGTTTTATCGCGCCGTGCCTGGTGCTGTCTTGTGCCGCAGTGGATAATTGTGTTAATGAAAATACAATGCTGAAGAGTATAATGATGCGTTCTTTTTTCATATTGCTATGATGATATTTCGAAAGGAAGGTTTAATGGCAGGGTGCAGGCCGATGCATCTGCCTGGTTGATTGCGGGGACAAACCTGCTGTCTATCCGGTTAATAAGTCGTCACGCATCAGGCATCGCTACCCCAGGCATTTTCTCAGTGTTTAACAACATACGGTCCAAAAACCGCCTTAACCAACCTGCTGGTAGTTGCGTCATCAAGAATAATAATATAATAAGATGTACCACCGGGCAGTACCCGAACAAGAATATGCCCTTGTGTACTTTTATACGATTGATCTATTAATGGCCCAATAACAAGTTTATTTGCTTCCATCATATTGGTGGCAAAAAGATCGCGCGGACCATCATATAATTTTGACATAATTCTTATTAATGTTTCATGGCCAGGATGATCTGCTGTCCAGACCTGTTCAATCCACACACGCGGTTGCAACGTTTTTATCAAATTTTCATTTACTGCGTCGCGGTTGCCATGATGATCCATTGTGGCAACATCTGCACGACCAACCAACGGTGCTAAACTTGATTCTATATCGCGCCAGGATGAATCACCCAGAAATACATTACCCGGATTATCACCGCCTGTATAATATGTAAATCCGCCATACCTAATAACAATCGCATTGCTTAAAGTATTTTCATCGGGCCAGGTATGCGAATTTTGTAGATCGATTTCCGGAAAATGTTGCGCCACAGCGCTGTCTGTTCCTGTCCATATCAGGCCATTTGATTTCAGGTTACGGATTGTAAAAGACGGGTAAGTTGCGGGCGAATAAAGTAAATGAATTTGGGTTGAAGAACCTGGCCGTAAAAACTCATTCTTTAATCCGTTGGGCGCAGCATGTAAAAAGGCTATATAATTGGTCCATGATTTTACAAAGTGATTATCTGCAGGAAGTTTTTTTAAAAGGTTATCCGGATCTGTTGGGTAATGATAATCGCGTGTAAGTAACAGGTGTGTGGGTACGAGATCAGCTACACCAGTAATGCCTGACCGTGTAAATTTTTTGTCTGAAGAGAGCGGTGCATCCGGGTACCAGCCACCAAAATGATCGTCATGAAAATGAGTAATCAGCGCATAGTCAATGACTGCCTTTTCTTTTTGCGGCGAAAATTGATGGACGTAATCAACAATCCATTCATACGGCTGCTTGCTGTCGTTTGGACGGATAGGTGTATTGCGCGGTGATATGGTTCGTGGGCTTGTTGGATCCAATTCACCTGCATCTAATAACATGGTTGTTCCATCCGGGAATATAAAAAAAGCAGCATTTCCTCTTCCGGTGTTGATGTGGTGGAGATCCAGGTAACCTGGTTTCCAGCCGGGAAGGGGCTGACCAGGAACGGCTACCTGGCCTTTAGCAGTAGAAAACAACAGCAACAGACAAAATAATGTTTTTGGCATTTGTAATAGGATGAAATTCTGAATGAAAATTATTGTTGATAATTAATAAATGAAGAAAATTGGTTAAATACTACCCGATATTTTTTTCTATCTTTTGCAACAGTTCATTCATTTCAAAAGGCTTTGCTATAAAATCATTGGCACCCGCTTCCCGCGCAGACTTTTCAATGTCTTTGCTGGCCGACACCAGCACGATCGGAATTTTATTTGTTTTCTCGCTTTGTTTTAATTGCCTGCAAATATCTCTTCCATCCGTACCAGACATCCAGATGTCAAGTAAAAGCAGATCGGGTAGTTCAGCTTCCATATTCAAAATGGCCGTTCCATTTTGAGCTGTGATCACTTCATAACCTTCAAATTCAAGCATCATTCTCATTACGTCAAGTATAGCAGGATCGTCATCGGCTACCAGTACTCTTTTAATTTTACTCATTCTTTCATTTTTGTTTACCACCCTTGATAATTACCGGTATTTATTTTTATTGTATTCTTTTATCCGCTGCTCAAAAGTGCCATTAATTACCGTTCTGATCAATTTTATTTCTATTTTCAGAAAAATGCCTAATCCACAAAATACTAAAGTAAAAACCTCCGCCAATTCCGATCGCTACGCTCAAAATCCTTGTCTCAATAAAAAAAAGCTAATGGATAAGCCAGCGTACCGGTTACTAAAAACCAACCTGTTTTTTTGTTGAGAAAATTGATCCTTCCTGCAGCAGGCCTGCATTACTTTCACTTTTATATTTTTGACGTTGAACCATACTCACCGCACAAAAAATACGAAATCCGGCTGTGTCGCAAAAATTCCAGCTCGCTAAAATTCTAAAATTGCCAGCATTGTTTTTCTAATATAAGATTGGTCCGTTTTTGCTATAATAAACTTTAAAAGAAACCAGGCCGGTAAAATTTATAACTTTTGAGTCTTTTTCGAGCTAAAAACCCAACATCCGGCATCGTATAAGCCGGGCCTCTGTGCTAACAATCAGCATGGCTGCGGTGCTATTA
This sequence comes from Bacteroidota bacterium, assembly GCA_040004415.1. Taxonomy (GTDB): domain Bacteria; phylum Bacteroidota; class Bacteroidia; order Chitinophagales; family Chitinophagaceae; genus JACMLD01. The sequence goes on from JBDUAY010000444.1 coordinate 3,356, forward strand.
TAAAAAAATTCTTTATAGGCTTCTCGGGGAAGTTTGGCTGACATGTTTTTTGAACGATTTAATGTTTTAATTCCTTGCTGAAAAGTTTAAAATAGCCAGGATGGCTGGTACCCGTGACCTTTTTCTATCATTCAGCGCACTTCTTGCAAAAGCTAATGTATCAAAAATTTTGTAATTCAACACCGGTAATGGCGCCTATAACAAAAGTTGGCTGAGGTGCAATCAATTCGGTCACAACCGGGTCATTTTTTACTCGAAACGATTTCAGTTATTTCACCTGTTTGCCGGATAAAAGCGTCCCCGTAATTTGCACGAAATTAATAAATCATTGAGACCGCTGTCGCACGGAGGCACGCTTGAGAACGGGGAGCGTCAAAATTGTCATAGCCACCGCCAGGGTAATTGTAAAAATTCTCTAAGAAATATATTGTAGTTATTTCTGAAATCTTATCATTGCACTATGGAATCTGTGAATATCAAGAAACTTGCTCAAATCCTTAATTTATCTATTTCTGCCGTATCAAAAGCTTTACGTGACAGCCATGACATTAGTAAAGAGACAAAAGAAAAAGTGATCGCACTGGCAACAGAATTAAATTATCAGCCAAATCCGCATGCGAGCAGCCTGCGCAAACATAAAAGCAAAACAATTGCAGTCATCATACCTGAAATTGCCAATAACTATTTTACACTGGCCATTAACGGAATTGAATCAATTGCACAGGAAAAAAATTATCATGTACTGATTTATCTTACACACGAAGATTTCAGAAAAGAAATTGCACTCACTAAATATTTACATGGTGGCCGCGTAGACGGTGTGCTCATTTCTGTATCAAGTACAACAACTGATTATACACATTTATATCAACTGCAGGAAAACGGTCTTCCCATTGTCTTTTTCGATCGGGTTTGCGAAACGTTCAATACAGTTAAGGTAACAACAGACGACTACGAAAGCAGTTATCTTGCTACAAAACACCTGATTGACCAGGGCTGCAAAAAGATCGCGCACCTCGCAATGTCGAAAAACATATCAATTGGGAATAAAAGATTGAAAGGTTATTTGCAGGCACTTACAGATCAGGGGATACTGGTTACTGAAAGCCTGATTGTAAATTGCGTTAATGATGAAAAAGTTAACTTTGCTTTAATCAGGACTTTGCTTACCGATCAAAAACCTGATGGAATTTTTGCTGCTGTTGAGCAATTTGCCCTGGGGGCCTATGAAGCTTGCCGGGAATTAGAATTGGGAATTCCTAAAGATGTAAAAATTATTTGCTTTTCTAACCTGAAAACAGCCTCGTTTTTAAATCCATCATTAACAACGATAACCCAGCCTGCTTTTGAAATTGGCAAAGAAGCAGCATCTATACTTTTCAAAGCGCTGGATAAAAAACATTTTCAGTTGAAAGATGAAAATATTGTAATTAAATCTGTATTGATACCAAGGGAATCCACGGCGCGGTTACTTTGAAC
>JBDUAY010000079.1:0-16363 GCA_040004415.1 Bacteroidota bacterium
ACCTTAATACTCATAAAAGGAATATTGGGCTGGGTAGCGGCATACTCAATGACCCGTATAAATTCATCGCAAGCGTGGTTAAGACCCTCTTCGCCATAATCGCCGCCTTCAACGCCATAATCAAGGATTACCTCAACGCCATATTCCCCCAATTTTTTAGCTACCACGCTGGTCTCCTGCAATGATTCACCGCCGACAAATTGTTTAAAAATAGTATTGCGGATAAGACCCTTTATGGGTAGTCCAATTTTAATCAACCAGGGTGTGATACCAGTACCCAGTTTTACCAGGCTTTGATAACTCATGCTTGAAAAAAGGAAGCGGGCTTTTTTCAAATCTTTATCACCTTTATAAGCAAATGCCTTTGCAGTATCGTCGAACGAAATTACCGGCGCAGTATTCATAAACGGAACAATGATAAGAAACAAAAATAAAGCAAAGCACCCAATTGCAGCAAGCGTTTATTTGTTGCACAAAACAGCCTTTTTCCAATTTGTTATAGTTGATATATATGAACAAAGCAGTATTTCTTTTGTTTCCTGACTGATGACGTATGCAGGCAATTACCATCATCTTTCCACATCAGTTATATAAATTACATCCCGCAGCCAACCGGTCATGGCCAATATACCTGCTGGAAGAAATGCTGTTTTTTCGTCAATACAATTTTCACAAGCAAAAATTGATTTTGCACCGTGCTTCCATGAAAACCTATCAGGATTACCTGGCGCAGCAGAAGTATGCAGTTGAGTATATTGAAACCAGCAATCCCCAGTCTGATATAAGGAAACTGATTCCGGCAATTGCAGCCAAAGGAATTAAGCAAATACATTATGCAGCAACAACAGACGATTGGCTGGAGAAACGTATGCGTTTGGCTTGCCTGGCAACAGGTATTGAGCTGATACAATATCCAACGCCGCAATTTTTAAACAATATCCATGACGCAAGTCATTTTTTCGCGAAAAGAAAAACCTATTTTCAAACTGATTTTTATATTGCACAAAGAAAGGAGCGAAAAATTTTGCTGGAAGCCAATGATAAACCACTTGGCGGCAAGTGGAGTTACGATGCGGATAACCGTTTAAAATTTCCAAAAAATGAAATTGCTCCTGTTATTGCATTACCTGCGCATAATAATTATGTGCAGGAAGCGAGGGAATATGTTGAAAAACATTTCCCCGGTAACTATGGAAATGCGGATCCATTTTTTTACCCCACATCCTTTGCAGACGCAGAAAAATGGCTGAGTGATTTTTTGGCAAACCGGTTTAGTAAGTTTGGCATTTATGAAGATGCCATCGTAGCCACAGAACATTTTCTCTATCATTCAGTGCTTTCTCCATTGCTCAATACCGGGCTTCTTGAACCACAACAGGTAATCGGCAAAGCAATAGATGCAGCAATTGAATATGAAATTCCATTAAATTCACTGGAGGGATTTATACGGCAAATTATTGGCTGGCGCGAATTTATAAGAATTGTCTATGAACTCGAAGGCGGCAAACAACGTACAAAAAACTATTGGGGATTTAACAGGAAAATTCCCGCTTCCTTTTGGAAAGGCGAAACAGGCATTGAACCAATTGACGTTATTATTAAAAAAATACTGACAACTGGTTACGCGCATCATATTGAAAGGTTAATGGTACTAGGGAATTTTATGTTATTGTGCGAATTTAATCCTGACGAAGTATATAAATGGTTCATGGAAATGTTTGTAGATAGTTACGATTGGGTAATGGTGCCCAATGTATATGGCATGACGCAGTTTGCCGACGGGGGATTAATGACGACTAAGCCTTATATCAGCGGCAGCAATTATTTAATGAAGATGGGTAATTTTGCAAAGGGTCCATGGCAGCAGGTTTGGGACGGATTGTTCTGGCGGTTTATGCATGTGCACCGCGATTTCTTTTTGCAAAATCCAAGATTGGGCATGCTGATAAATACTTTTGATAAGATGGCGCCAGAAAAACAACAGGCACATCTTATGCATGCGGAAACGTTTTTAAAATCACTAAATGAAAAAAATAATTGCGTGTAAGAATAAAATCATTAAAAAAAAACCGGTAACTAAAAGACCGTGGAACCGGGTTAACCTGCCCGTATATTCCATCAGCAGTAAAAATAAAAAAGGGACCGGTAATATGCACATCATTACGTATGTTACCGCAATCAGTATGCAGCCAAAACGTTTTATCTGCGGCATTTACCAGGGCACACAAACATTAAATAATATATCCACCCATCCTCATTTTGTTTTGCAGTTGCTTGCTGCAACGCAGTACCGGCTGGTTGATCTGCTGGGTAAAAAAAGTGGTGAGTCTATTGACAAAATAACGAGGCTTGAAAAAAGAAAAGAACTCGCAGAGTGGAATGGCTTCAAAATTTTAAAAAGCTGTCTTGCAGTGATGGAAATGAAAGTGATGGATACGATGGACGGCGGCGATCACAAAATATTGTTATGCGATGTTGTGGCATACAAAAATCTGCATGCAGGAGATGTACTGACCCTGGACACGCTTCGTGGACATAAATTGATTCGCATATAAATCCGTATTGCTGCAATTATCTTATAAATCAGTAAGTTTACGCATCGCGCCAATGCTTATATTGGCATATAAAATTGGTAGCTAAAGTGATTAAGTGCCTGTGTGCTGTATGCAGGCAGTTTAATAGTGGCAAAAAATAACAGTTTATCTCAATCACGAATATGCCGGCGAACTGATATGGAAGAAAAAATTTTCCGCGGCGCATGTTACGTATCCAGGTAAAAAAATAACATGGACATATATTAATTTCAGATTTTTTTATTTATGATTATCACAGAGACCACTATTTATAAGTTCAGCATACCGATGCATCCGTTTACGATTGCAACAGGTACAATGAAATCGGCACAAAACATTTTTATCCGGGTGCATACGGATGCAGGACTGTATGGTGTGGGCGAATGCTCTGCTTTCCCGATGATTGTTGGTGAAACACAGGCCACCTGTTTTGAAATGGCGAAAGATTTTGCAGCAATCTGGAAAGGAAAAGATCCTGCACAAATAGCAATACGCATGGATGAACTCCATGCCGCTACCGCATTTAACACTACCATTAAAAGCGCGTTTGATATGGCGCTGTATGATCTGGCAGCAAAAGCCGCTCATCAACCCTTATATAAATTTTTGGGTGGAAAAAAAACAAAAAAATTAGAAACAGATATTACGGTTGGCATAGGTGCGCCGGAGGACATGGCAACAAAGGCAGCAAGTTTTAAAAAGCAAGGCTTTCGCATTATAAAAGTTAAACTGGGTAAAGACCCAATAGAAGATGTGGAACGAATAAAGCAAATACGTGCCGCTGTTGGCGATGAACTATTATTACGAACCGATGCCAACCAGGGCTGGAATTATGATGGCGCTGTATATGCATTGCAAAATCTTTATCAGTACAACATAGAATTTTGTGAACAGCCTATGCGGCACTGGAATGATTATCGTTTGCCAGAACTTAAAAGTCTTTCGCCGGTAAAAATTATGGCGGATGAAAGCGTTTTTGATCACCATGACGCAGAACGCCTGATTGCTGCAAATGCCTGTGACTATGTAAACATTAAGTTTTCTAAAAGTGGCGGTATCTTTGAAGCCCTAAAAATAAATGCGGTGTGTGCAGAAAATAAAATACCCTGCATGATGGGTGGGATGCTGGAAAGCAGGATAGCATTATCTGCCTTTGCTCATTTTGCGTTGGCGCAAGACAATATTATTTTTAACGACATGGACACCTGTATGCTCGGCCATAAGCTTGACCCTGCAATTGGGGGTGTAAAATATAACGGCTATTATGTTGAAGTACCTGATACACCCGGCATTGGCGCAGATGCAGATGAAAATTTTTTAAATGGATTGGAGAAGGTAATGATTTGATCTTTCCTGCATGTGCAACGTGATTGAACACACAAAGATGCAAAAGGATTTTATGCTAAATGTTTATAGTGGTCTTATTTGTGCCTGATAATTAAATTACGTACAACTAAGTTTTAATTCACATTATCTTTTTTAATCTGCCCGCATTTAATTCCCTTAAATTCGCAGGAAAAATTTTACGGAGAGGGCAACTCCAACACAGGCGAACAGTGCTGCGTAATGAACAACAGCACAAGGGTGCGACGCAAGAAAAGCCAGATATAATTGCCACCGCCCGGCCCAAAAATATTCTCTTTATTCCCTGTTGCACAGCGGTTATCTTTGCGCAAATATTATTTCCTTGTATGAATAGCAAAACGCCGAAAGAATCACGTGTAATCATGACTGAACTGGTACTGCCCAACGACACCAACACCTTTGGAAATTTAATGGGCGGCCGCCTGATGTATTGGATGGATATTGCGTCTGCGCTCTCTGCCATGAAACATTGCGGCGTGCCTGTTGTAACCGCGTCCGTTGACAATATTTCTTTCGAAAACCCGATTAAGCTTGGCAATGCTGTGCACATCGAAGCCATGGTAACAAGAGGTTTTAATACTTCAATGGAAGTACACATGAAAGTATGGGGAGAAGATTTAATGCAGCAGAATAAATATAAAAGCAATGAGGCCTATTATACTTTTGTAGCATTGGATGCCAACCGCAAACCTTTAGCTGTGCCGCAAACGATTGCTGAAACGGAGGACGAAAAAAAACTGTACGAAGGCGCCTTAAGACGGAGACAACTGCGTTTAATACTGGGCGGTAAAATGAAGCCAGATGATGCAGTTGAATTGAAGGCGTTGTTTACTCCCAACCCCTGAAGGGCAGTTGATAAATGCGTCAGCGATAATTCAGTTATAAAATAGAAACCAGCTTTACAACCAGGATGTCTGTAAACTAAGAATTTGTTGTTGTTTGAACAGGCTCTTTTTTCCAGTGATGTGCGCCCTTCATCATCCATTCTTTACTTTGTTCAATGGAGTCCATCAGCTGTGCTAAAATTACATCGGTGGAGGCTTCATAATCTATTTCGAGCGCTGGTTTAAACCTGACGGTTAATAAACTTCCTTTCTTTTTAAATTTCAGTCCCTTTTTATCGAACGCCCGCCAGAAACCATTAATCACAACGGGTATTACAACTGGTTTTGTTTGCTTAATAATTAAAGCAGTTCCTTTACGCCCGGGAGCAAACGCTTTTGTAGTGCCCTGCGGAAATGTAATCACCCAATTGTTCGCCAGCGCACGGGCAATTTGCCGCGTATCACCGGGGTTAAGACCTTTGCGTTTTTCTGTATCATTTTTTGCCAGCCAGGCCCTTTTTACCGTCAGCGCGCCGGCCAACGCAAACATGCGTGTAAGCAGGCTTTTCTTCATGGTTTCTTCTGCGGATACAAAATAGACACGGGTAAAAGGATTGAGTAAATAATATGGAATACCAAGCCTGTTCTTTTTGCCCCATTTTACGGCACAAAAAATATGGAGAAATGTAATGACGTCTGCAAAATATGTTTGATGATTGCTTACAAAAAGCACGTTCCTGTTGGGAAGGCTGCTAAAGTTTTCCGTTCCTGAAATTTTCAGGCGATTGATGATAGTGAGGCCCGGATAAGAAAATGTACCTACCAGTACGTACACAAGCTTACGGACAATTTTAAAATTTTTTAACCTGTCGGAAAATGAAGCCATAGCATTACAATTTGGCAATACAACCGCTACGAATGTAAATCATTTGAACGATAGTGTAACGCTTTGTGCATGTCAAATTGCATCCATATTCGAGGCACGCTGAACCGGTCATTATTTGGAACAGGGATTGAACGGATTTAGCGCATTGTTGAATAAATATGCCCATCTTGTTTTCAGCTAAGGCAGCGGTTGCCGGGTGAAGTGAACGTTATAAGAATGTTGCTAAAAATCACGTTCGCGGAGAAACCAATAGTTCCAGGTTTTCTTTTTTATCTTTCGAAGAAAAGATCTTTCCCGTTATTTTCATAAAATTATAAATATTTTTGACCGGTGCCCTGAGCGCATCATTAACCCCAACCCGTATGCTGAATACCGTTATTTTTGATATGGATGGATTGCTGATTGATTCTGAACCATTGTGGGAAGAAGCCGGCAAAGAAACACTAAAACGCTTTAACGTATCACTTACTGCGGCGCAGTATCACATCAGCACCGGTCTGCGCAGCAGCGAATGGATTGATCATTGGTTCAGGCATTTCAATATCAGTATGGAACATGCCGCGGAAGCTGAAGCAACTATTGTAAAAACAGCCATTGAAAAAATTGCCCTGAAAGCTCAGCCATTGCAGGGTGCCCAGTACATTGTTGAATTTTTCAGACGAAGAAATTTTAAAATTGGTGTGGCGTCATCTTCACCGCTTGAACTGATCAACCTCGTTACAAAAAAATTGCAGATCGATGATATGGTAATTGCAAAATCTTCTGCGGAGCACCTGACTAACGGCAAGCCACATCCGCAGGTATTTTTAAATTGCGCTGAACTGTTGCGTTCTTCCCCTGCCGAATGTATTTGTTTTGAAGACTCTTTTAACGGGATGATTGCTGCCAAAGCCGCCCGTATGAAATGTGTAGTTGTCCCTGCACGCAATCACCAGCAGGAGCCACGATGGGCCGCTGCAGATTTAAAACTTTCATCCCTGCAAAATTTTAATGATTTGCTGCTGGCAGGACTGTAAAACAGCTAGCGAATTACAATGAGCTGGCATTTTATTTCAGAATGATGATTGCGGGGTATCTCATCAAGGTAAGAACCGACAGATGTTTTACCAGGATAAATGGTTTGTGCCCATTTCAGCCATACGTTTACGTCAAGCTTCCGTTTTCTTTTTCTATTGACGATTCGTGACGCGTCCCAGTTGAAATTAAAATAATAACGGGTGCCCTTATCGTAATAAAATGGAATAGAAAAATTATAGGGCATATCAGCTTCATAGGTATACACGCGGGCATTGTATCCATTTGTTTCAAAATATGCCAGGCGAATATTTCCTTGCCACGGTTTGCGTACAGGCTTGTAAAAAGCTTCTATATATTGCAGAAACCCCTGTGCAGCATTTGCTGTATTGCTATTGTACCACAGCATTTCTGTTCTGCTCCGGCAGGTTATTTCTTTATTTATTGCAATACTTGTTTCCAACCGCAGATTCTTTACAGGTATTAAATCAATTGCACTGGTTGTTGGAGTTGCATCCGTTCGGTTGATCATTTTTGATTCATTCTTGTACCGTACATATAATTCAACGCGTTTATTTGGTACGTAGGTTGTTTGTATAAGAAAATCTTTGCCGGTTGAAGGCGCGTCAACCCTGTATTTAAGCCAGGGAAACTGAAATACATCTGCATAAGCGTCTATTCGTAAAGTACTAACCGGACGCACAGATAAACCCGCATAAAAACCATTTTCATTTACCGGGTACGTGTTTTCTGTAAATGCATTCGTGTTTACAGATTGGTAGGCCCTGCTTATTTTCCTGTAGACCACCGATGCATCAACTTTTGCATCCATACTTATAATAGCACCATTCAAAAAAGCGCTATTGAATTTATTATCTGCGGCGGCTTCGCCAAACATATGAATGTTACGCCAGGTATAACTGTAGTCTATACTGGTATTGGTAAGCGATGAGCCCTGCAGCGCAAATAAATTATATGGCTCATCCTGTTTTTGAATAGGTTTTGAAAAATTATAATGGATTGAATTGATACCTGCATGCCAGTTGTTACCCTGGTATTTAATATTTGCACCCACTGCTATCTGCCGCAAACTATTCCTGTCTTCATCTTCTGAGGGGGTACGGTGATAACCACTGGTAAGAAACGATGAAACGGCCTCATCACCTATAGCAGTATCTGCAATTGTGTTAGCACTTATTTTTCTAACGGATGCAAAAAAAGTCGTTTCCCAATTTGCTTTTTGTAAAGTAATGCCTGCGCCACGATGAAAGTTATATTCTCCTGCAGAATTGTACGGCCGGAGTGCGGCAGATTGTCTTTTTATATTGAGCACGTTAGCGCTTTTTTTAAATGCGAGGCTTTGCCATTGTATTAATCCCTGTCCAAAGTTTACCGTAAAATCACCAATCGCCAACGCTTTTATAATACCAATTTTTCTTACAAAAAAATGGAAAGAATAAAAATCAAATCCTTGTTTCTGACTGCCTTCAAAAAATTGTTCCCCGGCGTCCTTGTCCGCCAACAAACCCCATTGCAATAAGTTTTTGTAGTTGTAGGTATAACGAAGGAATATTTTATCCGGGCTACCTAAATAATGATTTACACCCGTAGTGTCTGGTTTGTTATATCCCTTTGACTTTTCCAGCACGCGGCCATACCGTGTTATTAAAATACCATCCCCGCCTGCCCACCTGTCTTTTAATGTTTCAACTAAGTTCTTATCATTATTAATAAGAATAAAGGGCAATATCTTTTTTATTGTGGAGACATCCCAGGAGGGGATTGCCTGTAACTCATAGCGGTTGAGGAGTTTTCCCAATAATTTCCGGTACAATAAAAATTGCTGTATTTGTAAACCAGTTAATATGTCCAGTTCCTGCAGATCTTCCGTGCTGGCAATATTCAAATTAAGCGGATGTCTTTTAAAATGATCCAGTTGTTGCAAATACGAATCGTCTTTTGTTTCTGCATCATTTGTTTGGGTAAGATTTTCCAATTGTTGTTCGGTTGTTACAGAAACCTTTTCATTTCCCTGGGCGGTTGCAGAAAAAGACGTGAGAAAAAGATATATAATTATACAATTTTTCAATCGCTGCCGGACTGTTTATTTGCATGAAAATTAAACAGTAACATGATTGCCGGCGTAATACCTAATTGTGCGTGCCAGTTAGTAACTGCATCCACCCGAAATGTTTTCCATTGCACACCGAGCCCGAAAAAATAATTACCTGTTTCTGTGGCTACGCCCAGTCTTGCAAAAAAGTCATCTGCGAAAACGTATTGCATATCTGCGTTAATATTTACAGGGTGTTCTTCTTCCTTACTGATTTCTGCACTGATAAAAAATTTATCCGACGCCTGGTAACCAATACCGGTTGAATAAACAGACGCCAGTTTTTCATTGCTCATTTTACCGAACTTTCCGCCAACAGGATTATACACATGTATGCCGATATTTACTTTATCGGTAAGGTGTAGAATGGTGCCCATCTCAAAATTGAGGGCTGATCCGTTGCCATAACCGGATAATTTTATCATGTTGTAATTAACCTGGATGCCGATATCAATTTTATCACCCAGCTTTTTACCATACCCCAATCCAAGTTGTGATGTATTGAAATTTTCTCCACCAAAATAATTAATTGAAACACCGATGCCGCCCCATTTTGAAGGCAAAGAAATGGCAGCGGCATAATTGCTGAGTTCTTTTAGCAAAAATCTCCGCTCTCCGTACACGCCCGCACTGGCTTGCTTTGTTTGTGCAAGTGCCGCCTGGTTATTACTGCCCGAAAAGGCATCCATAAAATTATTACTGTAGGTGGAAATGCCCGTGTAGCGGGCTGACAATGGCGAACGGGCCAACTGGCCGGGCATACGCTGCGCGGCAAGCAGTAGCAAAATAGCTATACTTATCTTCTTCAAGGAAAGGTTTGTACGGGGAAAATAGGACTAAACAACGATATTTTAAATTTTAAATTTGGGATTTTAAATGGGCTATTAAAAATTTATACCGGGTCAAATCCAGAATACTCCAGGTTTAAATAATATGAATAAAATGTTCAATAAAGAATTTAACATTCATATTCATCATTCAAAACAATTCCCCCATCCCTTACCTTTGCGCCATGCAAATTTTAGACGGGAAAGAAACATCAAAAGCAATTTTTGAAGAGCTAAAAATGAAAGTGGCGCAGCGTACCACAGAAGGCAAAAAAATACCACAACTGGCAGCTGTGCTGGTGGGTAATGATGGCGCCAGTGAAACATATGTTGCGGCGAAAGTAAAAGCATGCAATGATATTGGTTTTAAATCGTCACTGATAAGATTTGATGCAGATATTAGTGAAAACAAATTACTGGAAACAGTTGAAGACTTGAATAATGATCCCGAAGTGGATGGCATATTGGTGCAATTGCCATTGCCGAAACATATCTCTGATGAAAAAGTAATCAACGCTATCAATCCATTAAAAGATGTAGATGGCTTTCATGCTATTAGTGTTGGCAGGCTGGTACAGGGGCTGCCTACATTTGTGCCGGCCACCCCGTATGGTATTATGTTGCTGCTGAAGCATTACAAAATAGATACAAAAGGGATGAATGCAGTTGTTGTGGGCAGAAGTAATATCGTGGGCCGGCCGGTGAGTATTCTATTAAGCAGCAATAGCAACCCGGGCAATTGCACAGTTACTATTTGCCACTCGCACACCAAAAACCTGGCAGACATTTGTCGCGGTGCAGATATACTAGTGGCTGCGCTGGGTAAACCAGAATTTGTTACGGCTGATATGGTAAAAGAAGGCGCCATTGTAATTGATGTAGGTATTACACGCCTGCCGGATGCCAGTAAAAAAAGTGGCTTTGCGTTAAAAGGGGATGTACATTTTGCATCTGTGTCTCCCAAATGCAGTTTTATAACGCCAGTACCAGGTGGTGTGGGGCCTATGACGATTGCGGCTTTAATGACCAATACGTTCAGGGCTTGCACAGAGAATAATTAACCGCTCTGAGCGCTGATTGGTTTCAGTTGGCTTCCAATTAGTGTTTGTCGAAGTATGGTATTTCATCTTTTGAAACAGTTTCTTTTTGCTGCCAGTAAGCAAGTGTTACTACATGGCCGTCTGGCGTATGCAACAACCTTCCAAAAATAGCATTGGTGGCGTTAAACATTACATCTGTTACACCTACTGTAAAAGTTGATGGCGGGGTTGGGGCAACTGGTATGGGTGAAACGTCGGTACCTGCTACCGGTGGCGGAGTTGGGGCAACTTTCGGCGGTGGGCTTGCAACAATAACCACCGTAAAATGATTGTACTCCAGCAGTTGTTTTAAAAAATCTACTCTTTGCTGCGAAACATTTTTCTCTGCGATGGCACATTTTACCCCATTCAGATCTTCAAATTCATGATTCTTATTGATGGCCATGTTGATAGAATTATAAGGTTTTATATTGTTACGTGTACGAGGCGCTGCATCCCCTGCTGACATACTACGGCCTTTCACGCCTCTACCATAAGCCTGGATAACTATCACTTATCCAAAACTTACGGCGTAAATATATTCGTACACCCCACTTATCAAGCCAGATAAAATAATACCGGCCATACAAATCAGTAAGGCAATTTTTGGATAAATATTGACGGGCAGTGTTGCAATAGGTTCATGTTCATTTCGATCTATAAACATAATCTTTACCAGTTTCAAATAATAATAAAGCGATATGATCATGTTTAATGCTGCAACCACTATCAACAAATAGTTTCCCTTTCCGGCGCCAGCAATTAACAAGAAGAACTTTCCAAAAAAACCTGCCGCCGGGGGAACGCCTGCCAATGAAAATAATGAGACCGCCATTACCCACGCAAGAAATGGATTGGTTTTATAAAAGCCTTTATAATCGTCGAGATTTTCTTTTCCGCTTAATGCGCTTACAATAGCTACCACACCAAATGCGCCCAGGTTAGAAAATATATATACCAGGATGAAATAAATAACAGACGCCATACCGGCTTTTGAACCTCCGCTGATGCCTACCAATATAAAACCTGCCTGTGCAATGGAAGAGAAAGCAAGCAGCCGCTTTATATTTTTTTGACGTAATGCAAATAAATTACCCACCAGCATAGTAAGAACGCTTAGTATAAATAAAATATGATACCAGCTTTCTGCAAGCGGTTTTAATACTGTGTATAACACTGAAACAAATACAAAAACTGCCGCGCCTTTACTAATAACTGATAAATAAGCAGTCACCGCAACCGGCGATCCCTCATACACGTCGGCCGTCCATAAATGAAATGGAACCACAGATATTTTAAATGCAAAACCCGCTATCAATAGCACCAGCGCAAATAATTGCAGATCGCTTCCGGTAAGATATTGTGGAAGTTCAGAAAATATAAGTGTGCCGGTTGTACCATATAACATAGAAATACCAAACAACAATAAGCCCGAAGAAAAAGCAGAAGAGATAATAAATTTCATGGCACCTTCTGAGGATTGGCGCTTCTCCAAATCAAAATTTGCCATCGCCGCCAGCGGAATACTTGCTAATTCCAGGCCGAGGTAAAACATAAGCAGGTTGCCGGCTGAAATCATAAAAAACATACCCAGCAAAGTTGATAACAACAACAGATAAAATTCAATGACATGCTTGTGCTGCTGTATCCAGTCATAGGCCTGTAATGAAATAATAAGCGTGCCGAGATTTAATATATTTTTCTCTGTAAAAATCAGCCTGTTGGTGTGAAACATTTCATTAAACAGCATACCATCCTGTACAAAGAGAAAACCTGATACGAAATTTATCAGCAGTAAAAGATTAACCAGGTTAAAAATGGCTTTATTGCTCCATTCAGCGGACCCAACTTTTATAATAAGCAGGATAAATATAACCAGCGTAAGTACCAGCTCTTGTCTTGCCAATAAAAAAAACTGTTCCATCATAGTTGTTGCTTCATTTTAACGTAACTGCTTTACCTGCCTGTTGCATGATTATTTCCACACCGGGCGTTATTAATTTATTCAACCAAAATGGTGCAATACCGATCGCAATGATACCTGCAAATAACAAAATGGCCGCTAGTCTTTCATTCCAGGATCCATCGCTTAAACTATTATAGTGCGAATCTGTAACCGGCCCCATGACTGTTTTCCCAACCGCGCGCAATATATAAACGGCCGTTACCACAATGGAAGCGCAGGCCAATATGGTTGCCAGTCTGTACAGCATTTGCGGATTTTGCCATGAACCCATAAATACCGTCATCTCTGCAACAAAACCGCTCAGTCCGGGCAATCCCAATGAACATAATCCGGCCAGTACAAACACCGTGGAAATAAAGGGCATTATTTTAAGCAGTCCACCCAACTTATCAACCATGCGTGTGTGTGTGCGGCTATACAGCATTCCAATAGCAGCAAAGAAAAGTGCTGTCATAAGGCCGTGAGATACCATTTGCATAACAGCGCCGGTGATTGAAGTTTTGGTAAGCATACCGATACCCAGCAATACAAAACCGCAATGGCTGACCGACGAATACGCATTGATGTACTTCAAATCTTTTTGCATCATAGTAACGAACGCGCCATAAATAATGGCAATGGTTGCCAGCAAAATAATATATGGTGCATAGGTGTGTGCAGCATCCGGCATTAAATAAGTAGCTACGCGCAAACATCCATAGCCACCCAATTTCATAGATATCCCAGCCAGGAACATAGATGCAGCCGTGGGTGCAGACGAATGCCCGTCGGGCACCCAGGTATGAAAAGGAAATAAGGCTGTAAATATTCCAAAGCCAACAAATAAAAAGGGGAAAAAAAGCATTTGTGCCTGCACCGGGATCTGCATTTGCGCGATTTGCAACAAATCAAAAGTATGTGCGCCACCCTTTGTTACAGCTGTATTAAAATACAATCCAACCAGCCCTGTAAAAACGAGGGCAGAGCCGGCCATCAGCATCAGGGCAAGTTTCATGGCGCTGTATTCTTTGTTACCACTGCCCCAAATGCCTATTAATAAAAATTTTGGAATAACTGCCAGCTCAAGGAAAAAGAAAAGCATAAACAGATCAAGGGAAATAAAAAAGCCATAAGCCCCGGCGCTGAGAAAGATCAGCAAAAAGAAAAATTCCTTAAACATCGTTTCTGTATTCCACGAAACCAACACACCCGCCAGTACAACAAAAGCTGTTAGCAAAATCATCGCAACAGAAATACCGTCTACGCCAACATGATAATTAATATTAAAAGATGCAAACCATACATAGCCAGACTTAAATAGCATCGGTGCTGCGTTCCCCGAAGAGCGTTCCTGCCAGAACAAAACCAATAGTACAAATGCCAGCAATAATTGAATGCCCGCACCCGTAAAAGCAACGGCGCGAACTTGCTTCAGGCCTTTGCAGCATACAATAGCAAGGCAGGTAATCACCGGAAGCAGTAGCAGTAAAGACAAATTCATTTTAAAATATTAACTGTTATTATTCACCGACCTCACCCCCCACCGCGTCCGAAAGTTTCTCTGCCGGCCGCTCCAAACAGCAGGGTGAAGAAAAATCTTTTATTTCCAGAAATAAATAACCATTATTGCCAACCCGGCAATACCCGCGAAAAAATACAATGTGTAATTTTGTATTTTGCCCGATTGAAAACCTTTGATAGCAGCAGCGATCTTTGCTGTTGTCCACGCCAGGCCATTCATTAAACCATCTGCAATATTTTTATCGATCCAGGCTGCCGGGCGGCCGATGGAATTGAAAATTATTTTTTTTGTGATGAAAAGATATATTTCATCGATATAAAATTTTCTGTACGCTGCGTGATACAAGCCACCCAATGCTGCTGTAATCCTGGCAGGCTTATCATTTTCCTTTTTATACAAACCCGCCGCCAGTGCAATACCGGCCAATGCCAATAGTACAGGGGCAATGGAGAAAATAATATTTACACCCGTTTCCAGCGGCGCTCCGTCTGAAGTAATATATTTTGAGAAAGGAACAAAGCCAGCGAATATACTGGCCGTTGCCAGTATTATTAATGGGATTTTCATGGTCATCGTTCCCTCGCCATGAACATCATGCAGGCCAGCATCTTTATTCCAGAATATAGAAAAATATAACCTGAACATATAAAAAGCAGTAAGGCCAGATACAAACAATCCTATTCCATAAATAAATCGATTGTTTTGAAAAGCTGCTGTCAATATTTCTTCCTTGCTAAAAAATCCTGCAAAAGGTGGAATGCCCGCAATAGCAAGACAAGCAATTAAAAAACAAATATGCGTAACCGGCATAAATTTTCTTAGCCCGCCCATATCTTTCATTTCGTTACTGTGCACCATATGTATTACTGCACCGGCTCCAAGAAATAAAAGTGACTTAAAAAATGCATGCGTAAAAAGATGAAACATAGAAGCCATATATCCAAGTCCATCTTCTCCGCTGTATTTTGAAACACCCAATGCAAACATCATGTATCCGATCTGCGACATGGTTGAATACGCCAGCACTCTTTTTATATCTGTTTGTGTACATGCAATAATGGCTGCTATCAATGCACTCAGGATACCAACGTAAGCAACGATGTTTAATGAAATGCCATCAAAGGAAAAAACAGGAAATAATCTTGCGACTAAGTACACACCTGCCACCACCATAGTAGCTGCATGTATTAAGGCGGACACGGGTGTGGGCCCTTCCATGGCATCTGGTAACCAGATATGCAACGGAAACATAGCAGATTTACCGGCACCACCGGCAAACACCAAAACAAGTGCCCATGTTAATGCCGAAATGCCCATAAAAGAAGCGCTGGTAATGGCAATTGACCAGGATGATTGGCCATTGGTTAATCTTTCAATCAATGTTCCAAAATCAAGCGTTTCTGCATTAAATGCTAAAATTAAAATGCCTGCTAAAAAACCGAGATCTGCAAAACGCGTAACGATGAATGCTTTTTTTGAAGCCGCCACTGCAGAAGGTTTATCAAAATAAAAACCAATCAGCAGGTAAGATGATACACCTACCAGTTCCCAAAAAATATATAATTGAAATATATTGGAAGACAGCACCAGGCCCAGCATAGAAAAAGTGAACAGCGAAAGAAAAGCATAATACGTGGCCAGCCGCTCCTCTCCTTTCATATAACCAAGACTGAACAAATGTACCATCAGCGAAATAAAGCTTACAATAACAATCATCATAACAGATATCGGATCCAACAGGAAACCCATATCAATAGAAACACTGGAAGAGAATTGCAGCCAGGTATATTTAAATAATACGATGTGCTGATATATTCCATTTAATTTTCCGGTAATAAAAAAGTAATCATACGCTGTTACAAATGCACAAACAGTTACCGCCAGTAAAACGATCGTACCCATTACTCCACCAGAAATATTAAAATATTTTCTGCCAAACAATCCCAATACCAGGAAAGAAACCAATGGCAATAACGGGATCAGCAATATATAGAAATGGTTGGGCATAGCATGATTGTTAGAATTTCATTTCTCCGGCGTCTTCTGCATCAACTGAATGATGGTTTCTATAAAGGTTAATAATTATCGCGATAGCCACTGCTGCTTCTGCTGCCGCAATGGCGATAATGAATATGGTGAAAAAAATACCATCCAGTTTATCGGGATATAAATATTTATTAAACGCTACAAAATTTATATTGACGCTATTAAGAAT
>JBDUAY010000080.1:0-16334 GCA_040004415.1 Bacteroidota bacterium
TGGTTTCACCAACGGCGAACCATTGGTTTCACCAACGGCTACTGACATTCAAGTCCTCCGGACTTGTGTGCACGTAAGAACTTGATGATTTAGCGTTTGTAACTTGCAGGGAGAAAAATATATAATGTTAACCCTCAAAATGTTGTTCGAATTTATGCGTACGTATGACCTTATAACGCATTTCTTTCATGTTGACAGGATTTGTACCGCGCAAAATGCTAACAGGTTTTAATATCAGTAGCTCCGTATGCAATCCGGGGTGTCAAAGATAATGTATATCCACCCTGGAGGGATTGAATATGCGAGGTCGTAATATTAAAATATTTTTCGTTGAACGCGTTCGCTGCAATTGGTTATTGAACATAAAAAAAAGTCCTGCCGGGAGAGAGACCGGCAGGACCAACATGAGAAAAACATAGGTGAGAGTAAAAACTAAAACCAACGAATCATTGCTGCTAAACAATATGTAAAGTGACAATAAAAAAAGCATATGTACAATACCACTTTGTGGGTATTTTTCGATTATTGGGATTCAAATCTGTTAAAGAAGATAGAAATAAATTTGCCTTTGCAATTTAAATTGTCCTGGCTGTCTGGTACCTTCCTGAATAGCACATGTCGCAAAAGACACCAAAGGTTGTTTAAAGTATTAACCCCGGCGTATTGGCGGTAAAGTTCAAGATATCAAAACAAACAAAAAGAACTATCTTTTGTAAATTACTGGCATAAAAGAATCCCTGACACAAATATTGTTGTGATTTTCTAAAGCGACAAACAGTGATCTATTCTGCTGAAACTGATATTGTTCCATTTGTAAAATGTCTTGCATGCGGCTTACAGTCCTATGCAAGCGCAAACAAAGTAAACATCTCGTTTTCATCAGCTATAAAAAAACAGCTTGTTCATTTTCAACCTTTTCTTCTTTCTCAATCTGTTGTGCAACTACTGTGCAACGTTATTAATTTGATACCGCCGCAAAGTAAAATTAGTGTCAGGTTACTTTATGATACCGGGTATAAAAATTTAAAGGTGGAAATAGAAAATTCGGGCATTAATTTAATCAGGGTAAATGAAATTTGCACACATACTATTTACCAGTTTGCAGGGAGCCCCTTACCAAACGGAACTTTGTACCGGTTAGTTCTTCCATTGCAACAGCAAAAATTAACCCTGCTTCCATCAATCGCAACTACACCAACTGCCAATATGCCCCAATTCTATAAAGAAGTTCGAAACCGGTTTCGTACGAATTTTACGCAATCAGGAAAATTAATAGCCACGCTGGAAAAGAATCAGCCGCAGGAAGCCGCTTTTATGCAGAAAGTAAATACCCTGATAAAAGCCAATATAGAAAATGAAAAATTTAATACCAGCACTTTATGCATGGAAATGTCTCTGAGCAGAACCCAATTGTTTCGCCGGGTGAAGTCGCTTATGCGCCTGGCACCTGCGCGGCATATCAAAACTGTTCGCCTGAACAGCGCTAAAGAATTACTCGAAACAAGCGATTGGACGGTGAGCGAAATAGCTTATAAAACAGGCTTTCAAACCATCAGTCATTTTACAAAAATTTTTAAAAAGCAATATGGCATACCGCCATCTGTTTACCGCCACAGCACCAAACCTGCAACAAATGAATAAAAGATTGCAACAAATGAACCATTAACGTTTTGCTCTGATAACTAGTTTTGATAAAATCTTTTTATATGAAATAACAACAAAGAAATTAAGGATTTATTACCCGATGCTTCAATGCTGTAAATGGCGTGTTCAATATAATAACGTCTTGCGCAGATGTAATAAAAAAGTTTGTTTAACAATACCCCTTTAAAAAATTCATATATTAAACCTGGAACTTCATCCGATGCAAAGAAGAAAATTTCTTACCACCAGTACTGCCTTGTTGGGAGCACTTCCATTCATTCCTGCCCATTCATTTAATTCTTTTAAGACGACATCTTTTATGGACGCCGAAATTGTAAAAATCCAGATTGGTAAAATCAATTGCACGTTTTTCCGCGACCTCATGTTCAAATACCTCGCAAAAGATTTCTTTATCAATGCAAACAGGGAGGAGTTGGATCAATCTTTACATAAATACCACATTGCCCCTGACAATATTCCTTCACTTTTTATTGCGTTGCTGTTGCAGTACAACGATAAAAAAGTACTGATTGATACGGGCGTTGGATTTTCAGAAAAACCAATCATGGCCAGTGACCAGCCTATTTTTTGGAAGGGGCGGTTGCAACAATTATTGCAACAGGAAAATATTAAAAAGGAAGAAATTACGGATGTGATTATTACGCACTTTCATCCAGATCATATTGGTGGGGTGTATAGTGACGATGGCCTGTTGAATTTTCCCAAAGCACGGTTTCATACGAATGAAGACGAATGGAATTACTGGCACTCATCAGCGTCAGACAATCAGCCGGAACTCTTCAAAAATTTTATTGAAAAAAATGTTACTAAACTTAAAGATCTTGATCTGCAGTTTTGCAAAGGTGATTCCACAGAGATATTGCCAGGCATAACAGCGATAAAAGTTGAAGGGCATACGCCTGGCCAGATTGCGCTGGACATTCACAGCGGTAATGAACACCTGCTATATATTGCTGACGCTTTTCTGCATCCGCTTCACATAGAAAAATTAGATTGGCAAACCATTTACGATCATGATCATGAGAAAGCAAAACAATCCAGGATCAAACTTTTGGAGCTGGCCTATAAAAATAATATGCTGGTGAATGCATTCCATTTTGACTTTCCAGGCCTTGGGCGGATAGATAAGCTCAACGATAATTGGGCCTGGAAATACACAGATAAATAGAAACAACTGCAATAGCTATGTACGGCGGGCAGAGATAGATACAGCCGGTATCTCATATTATACAAACTATTTGATATTAAATAAAAAAATAATAAACATGAATAATAATAATTCTTCAACAGTACTGGTAGCAGGTGCTACCGGTTTTTTAGGCAGTGAAATTTGCCGCCAGTTAATAGCAAAGAATAAAAAAGTGAAAGGATTGGTACGCGCCACATCGGATGCCAGTAAAGTGGCACAGTTAAAAAATGCCGGTGTTGAAACAATTGAAGGCGATTTAAAAGACAAGACCTCATTAGAGAAGGCTTTGCAGGATGTGTCAACTGTTATTTCAACCGTTTCGTGTACTTTTTCCCGGCAGGCGGGTGATGGTATTCAAACAGTAGATGATGAAGGACAAACTAATTTAATTAATGGGGCAATCGCTGCTGGTGTCAGCCAATTTATTTTTATTTCATTTTGTATGATGCCGGGTAAATGGCCGTTGCAAACAGCTAAAAGAACAGTAGAAAAACGTCTTGTTGAAAGCGGTATGAACTATACAGTTTTACAACCTACCTATTTTATGGAGGCATGGTTGAGTCCGGCGCTGGGTTTTGATTATCCCAATGCCAGGGCCAGCATTTATGGGGCGGGCAAGAATAAAGTTTCGTGGATCTCCTTACGCGATGTAGCGGCATTTGCTACGGCTTCATTGGATAATCCGGCGGCAAAGAATAAAATGATTGAATTGGGTGGTCCGGAGGCGTTAAGTCCGCTTGAAGTAGTGGATATTTTTGAGAAAGCCAACGGCAAAAAATTTGATTTGCAATTTGTGCCGGAAGAAGCCCTGAAAGCGCAGCAGGCAGGGGCACAGGATCCATTAAGCGAATCCTTTGCAGCATTGATGCTGGGCGTTGCAACGGGAAGTGAGATCGATATGAAAAAAACATTGAAAGATTTTCCGGTGAAATTGATGACTGTAAATGATTATGCAAAAGACCGGAGCATATAACAGCGGCGACCGAAACAAGTAATAATTCTAAATAAATATTAATTAACCAGGTGCTTAAGAAGTACAAAAAGTAGATGTTTTGCCGGTATAATCACCAAACACCAATAGCTTTGCTACCGGTAAAAAGGTTATTATGGAGATAACAGAACTGGTTATTCATCAAACAAGAAAATGGATCACGGATGTAGTGATAGGTTGTAATTTTTGTCCTTTTGCAGCCAAAGAGATCAAGCAAAATACGATTCATTACCAGGTAGAAACATCGGATGATCCCGCCATTTGTTTACGCGCTTTTCTGCAGGAATGTACACGTTTGGATGAAGAAAAAAATATTGAAACCAGTTTATTGATATTCCCGGAAGCATGGGGAAAGTTTGATGACTATCTTGGCTTTGTTGCGCGCGCAGAAAAATTACTAAAGAGGGAAGGATACGAAGGCATTTACCAGGTAGCCAGTTTTCATCCGCAGTATGCTTTTGAAGGCGCCCCGGTTGATGACGCGGCTAATTTCACCAACCGTTCTATCTACCCCATGTTGCATATCCTCCGCGAAGACAGCGTTGAACTCGCATTGTCAAAATATACTGATCCGGAGCAAATACCAGCGCGCAATATTATCTTCGCACGCGCTAAAGGCTTTGCTTATATGCAAAAGCTGAAAGATGCGTGCTTGTGAAATAGCTACGTTACCATCAATAGTTCCGGAATTTTTGGTAATCACATTATTTATTGCAACTTTGCTGTTACACATTTTGCGTTCCGTTACGGATTGAAATTTTATACAACACAATCGTTTTATATGAGAAAGATAATTATATCTGTTGCCATGCTGGGGTTAACAATCTGTACTGCTGCGCAGGATCCGGCGCCCGCCGGTAAAGGCGTAACGTATGGTGCCGGTACAACTGCACAGGGCGCGGTACCTGCGGCTGAAATAGAGGCCAATATGCAGGATGCAAAATTTACAGGCAAGGCAACCGGCAAAGTATTGTCTGTTTGCCAGGAGCGGGGTTGCTGGATGAAGGTTGAAAAAGCAAACGGTGAAGCGATGATGGTTAAGTTTAAAGATTATGGCTATTTTATGCCAAAAAATATTGTTGGCAAAGAAGTAGTGCTGGATGGCGAAGCTACCGTTAAAGAAACATCTGTAAAACAATTGAAACATTATGCAGGTGACGCAGGCAAAAGCAAGGAAGAAATCAGCAAAATAACAATGCCCAAAAAGGAATTGATATTTACGGCAAAAGGCGTGTTGGTATTATAGCCTGCTTATAGTAAGTTATGCCATCCTGTTTATGCAGGGTGGCTTTTTTTATTGCGGGCACTAAAAAAACGATGGAATGAATATACACTTTACTATAAATGATCTGCTTGGTTTCTCCGGCGTAGCAATTTTATTGGTCGCTTATTTATTACACCAGCTTAATAAAATGTCCAAAGACGGGCTCGCTTATATCCTGATGAATATTATTGGTGCGGGCCTTGCCTGCCTTGCATCTTACCTGATAAATTATGTGCCTTTTATTATCCTGGAAGCTACCTGGACGGTTGTGTCCATTGCATCATTGGTAAGATTGCTGGCAGAAAAGCAAACTGGTTAAGCCTTTATTGCATCAATCTTTTTAGCAAGTTTCCTGTCTTTATCTGTAACTACATCACCTGCATCGTGCGTGTTCAACCATATTTCAAGTGTATTGTATACATTGGTCCATAACGGATGATGATCCATTTTTTCAGCCTCCAGCGCCACTCTTGTCATGAAAGCAAATGCTTCGGAGAAATTTTTAAATTCAAATTTTTTATAGAGTTTGTCGTCTGCTTCTTTCCAACCCCCAACCCCTGAAGAGGAGTCTTTTGTCTCCGGGATAAACTTTTTTTCTACCATAAACTTTGTTTTTATAAAAATGATTGTAATTATTATAAATTTCCTCTCTTTTTGAAAAGGCCGGGTAAAGTCCTAAAACATCAGGTTTCCTTTATGCAATAATTTTTCATGCATCAGTTCAGCTACCATTTGCACACCATTTATCTGCCGTATCGATTTACTGATGTTTTCAAATTTATTATCGTCTACGGCGTCGCCCTTCATCAACCATAAAAAATCATTGTGTTTAAATTGCGGCAACAGGTATTCTCCGTTATTTTTATTGTTATACAGGTAATGCACGAGTGAATTGTTGGGTTCTTCGTACCCGAAAACAGAAAAAGAAAAACTCATTAACTTTTTTGACAGCTGAATTTCAATTCCATTATTCAGCCTGAAGTTGAAGTGAAATAAACGGTTTAGCTGCCAGCAAAATTGGTAATCTTTAATAGGGGCCACAATGCCCAGCAACCGGGTGTCTTCAAAGAACGCCTCTGCCATTTCTTCCATATCAAGTTTCAGTTTCATCTTTTGAGCTATTGTTTTTGAGCTATTAGCTATTAGTGCATATGCTCAGCGTAGATTTGAAACATTACGCTCAAATTGATAATGAAGGCTTCGGGATAAACGACTAAACACT
The DNA here is from genome assembly GCA_040004415.1 of Bacteroidota bacterium. Classification (GTDB taxonomy): domain Bacteria; phylum Bacteroidota; class Bacteroidia; order Chitinophagales; family Chitinophagaceae; genus JACMLD01. The sequence goes on from JBDUAY010000080.1 coordinate 6,332, forward strand.
AGTAGCTAAAGGCTAACAGCGTTCTTCAAAACTGTACATCCGCCTCTATCGTTTCGTTGCCTCTTTTTACTTTTACTTTTGTTTTATCGCCCTTCTTAAATTTATTTAAAACCTGCATATAATTTTCTACCGATAAAACAGGATAATCACCCAGCTGTATAATAATGTCACCAGGTTTTAATCCGGCTTTTTGTGCGGGCCTGCCATCACTTACGCCATCTGCCCGTACGCCATTGCCACTGTAGGCGTAATCAGGCATTATACCCATGGTTACATTTAACCTTGCGGGGCCCGTAGATTGTGTTTCCCTCGTTTTACTAAATACAAGTTTCCCTTTTGTGTTGGCGGCTTCTATTATTTTATAAATGTATTTTACAATGCGGAACTCACCCGTGAAATTAATTTTATCCGCATCATCTGTTGGGCGATGATAATCTGAATGTACGCCCGTAAAAAAATATAGAACCGGGATATCTTTACGGTAAAAAGAAGTATGGTCACTTGGACCCGTACCACTACTATCATACTTGTTAATAAAACTTTGATCTGCACTGATGCTGGTGAACAGGTTGCCCCAGGCCGGCGACGTGCCGTAACCACCAATGATAACCGTTTTGCTGCTGTCATTTAAACGCCCAACCATATCCATATTAATCATGTAATTGGTTTTTGCCAAATCAATGGTGGGATGTTCTGTAAAATATTTAGATCCAAAAAGACCAAGTTCTTCGCCTGAAAAAGCGATAAACAGGTAGTTGTTATTTTTAAGTTTAGAAGCTTTCAACATTTTCGCCAGTTCAATCAGTGCTGCTGTGCCGCTGGCATTGTCGTCCGCTCCGTTGTGTATCATTCTTTCAGCACCACGATACAATGAATTGCTGTCCTCTCCGTAACCGAGGTGATCAAAGTGAGCGCCGTTGATAATAGTAGTGGGTGCACCATTATCAATATAAGCTACTACATTATGGCCAATCCTTTTTTTATCAGTAAAAGAAATTTTTAATTTTATTTCAACCGTGGCGCTTTCATCCGCAAAATATTTTTTAGCGATATTTTTTTGTACATAGATAACCGGCACGGGAAGCGGCAGTGCTTTTTCTTTACCATCAAATTTAAAACCATCATCTGTATTACCTGTATTATACACCACAAATGCCGTGGCGTTCTTTTTTGCAGCATCTTTTACCTGCTCCCGCACATACGCTTGTACATCAAAATGGGGATTATTTTTATTGTTTTCAAGTTCTTCTTTCAGATTTAAAAACCAGGGCATACCGGCTTCGCGCAGCGCAATAGAAGGCGCGGCTTCAATTACTTTCCCAGGAGATCCTATAAATGGAAAAAAGCCATCCGACTTAATTTCTCCACCATTCACTAAAAAATAGGTGTCTTTGTTAATTTCTTTACCATCATTAATTTCAAATGATTGGTACCAGCCGTTATTGTCCCCTTTGGGTAAAAGGCCTGTCTTTTCAAACTGGCCGGCAATATATTCCATTGCCAGTTTTTCTCCGTTGGTGCCGACCCGCCGGCCTTCCAGTTTATCATCTGCCAGGTAGCTAACATGCGCTTGTAGACTGGCAATAATAACTTTGTCGGCTTTTTTTAATTTTTGGGAAAGAGCGGCATAGGGTTGTAAAAGAAAAAATGAAAAGACAGCAATAATAGTACGAAACATAATTGAGTTTTGAACGCCAGGTGCAAAGGTATATGAGCAAATGATATTAAAGCGGCGATGATGCAAATTTTACAATTGTTTGTTCAATAATATTCAAAATAGTCATTGTAAAGTTGCAAACATCCTGCCATGGGCAAACGGACTGATTTTTAGCCTGGAAATTTGAGTGGCGGCGGCTTTTTAACAATCTTAAGCTTTCCGGTCTGGTCATACGCCGCCCATTGATATTTGCAAAGCGGCTGTAATTATTTAGATAATAAGTTGCCATTAATTATGCCTGTTTTGTTTCGAAACCTCAGCTTTTTTCCTTTACTTTTGCAGATCGGCCTGCATGAAGGACAAGGCTTAAAAGGCATTATAAAAATTGTACGTAAAACCGGTTCCAAACCGGCAAATCAGATAAAGAATGGCGTTACCGCACCTTATTAAATATGTGTATACCAATGGAACGGATGAAGTTATCCGCAGGGGCAAAAAAATTCATGCCATTGGTTATGTTGAGCTGATAGAATATGATGAGTTGATGGGATCTGTAACCTTTAGGGTAAAAGACGATAGTTACAGCACCTATTACAAAGTCTATGTACAGCATTTTAAAGATCCTAAAACCATGTCTGTACGGTGCAGCTGCCCGTACAACCTGGGCGATATTTGCCGCCACGAAGCCGGTGCATTAATTCAATTGCAGGAACTACTCGACAGGAATTTGCTGAAAGCGGAAGAAGTTGTATACGACCAACGGCATACGGTGGTAAAGATGAAAACCATTGATCTTAAAACCATCCGGCTGCTCTGTTCTCAGCAAACACTGGCCGACGCTGAAAAATTTCTTACCGCAAATAAAGCCGTTATTGAATATGCCAAAGATGAAATGGTAAAAGCCGCGGTTGACCTGGATGGCACGGTATACAAAGTTGTTATTAAAAAAAATGAAGAACGAAATCTTGATACCAGCTGCGAGTATGAAGATACCCTGCACCCGTTGTGCCTGCCCAAGGTGATTGTGCTACTGCAGTTATATACTAAATATGGTGCCCATTACTTCGATACCATTCGTAATTGGGACAATGAAAAAAATAAATTACTGGAAGCATACGGTTATACGTTAAGCGATGATCTGAAAGGTAAATTTGAATTTGCCTACAAAGAAGGGAAGCCGTTTTTGCGTGTGCTGGATATGTCTATTAAAAGAATCAATCCGCTGGCAGTTAGTAAAGCGAGACCGGTACTGGTAGAAGAACCCGAAGAAATGCCAACAGATGAGGAACGTAAAATAACGGGTTCCGCACAGCGGCTTGGCGTTGTATTTAATTTTAACCATAAATCATTTCCCTTTTTTCTGGTTGAAGTAGTGCAGGGGGAAAGCGATAGCGAGCAGAAAAAGTTTATTAATAAAGTAGAAAAAATAGATCTTACTAAATTTGTAAACATTGACCCGCTGAATGAAGAAGATAAATTACTGATACCTTCTATCCGTCGTATGCAGGAAGCAGAGGTAACGCGCTACCTTAACCGCAATTCTCCTTTCAGCGGAATATGGGAAAATATCATTCAACATGAAACAGATGAATTACCAGAGGAGACCAGGAACCTTGTGATAGAATACCTCCATCCCAAACTAAGGAAATTATTCACTGATATTGCCGTTAATCCATTTGTTTTTTACCTGAACGGCCACAAACCATTCAGAACAGATAACCTGAAACTGGCCGGCATTGTGCCGGAGGCCATCGTTCCTTTTTTTAAGATTGCCCCTAAGAAAAGTAGTTATGAAGTAACCTGCTGGGTAAAACTGAATGGCAAAGAATTGTCTTTACAGGAAAACCAGCTGGGCAGCAACCTGATGTTTTTCTACGAGGAGAATCTGTACCTGTGGAGAGACGCAGAAGATGTAGAAAAAACAAATCCGTTTACCGCTAAAGGAAGTTTTGTTATTTCAAAAGCGGAATGGCCCAAACAAATACGTAGCTATATATTGCCGCTGGCAAAAAGATATTTCGTTGAATTTGATCCGGCGCTTGTTTCTTCTTACAAAGATGGTGAGCCAGAAAAAAAATTATTGCTGCAGGAAAAAGCAGATTACCTCGTTTTTCAGCCGGTATTTACCTACAAAGGTTTTGAAGTAAGAACGGGTGATAAGGATGAAATAATTGTGCCGGATGGTGAAAAAGTTTTAATTGTACACCGCAATAAAGTGGCCGAACAGGAATTTATTTCCAGGCTGGAAGCATTACATTCTAATTTTATAAAACCGGAAGGTTCTTACAATCTAGTATTGAAAGGTGCCGATGTTTTGCGTAATAACTGGTTCTTTCTTTTTGTGGATGCCATGAAAGAACAGAAAGTGCCGGTGTATGGATTTGAAGCACTGAAAAATTTCCGTTTCAATACGGCCAAGCCGCAAACAAAAATTTATATCAGCAGTCATACCGACTGGTTTGATGCAAAAGTAGATATCATCTTTGGAGATCAGAAAGTAACCATTGCCGAAGTGAAAAAAGCTTTGGTAAACAAGCAGCAGTTTGTTCAGCTGAATGATGGTACGCTGGGTATTTTACCGGAAGAATGGATAAAAAAATATTCATTGCTTTTCCGTGTGGGAGAAGGCAAACAGGAAACACTGAAGCTTTCCCAGTACCACATGAGTGTTATTGATGAGTTATACGAAAACCGCAACGAAGAGGAACTTTTTATACAACTGGAAGAAAAATATGATAAGCTGCGCGGCTTTAAAAGTATTACTGAAATAGAACCACCCGGTTCATTGCAGGCGGTGCTGCGCCCCTACCAGTTATTTGGTTTTCAGTGGCTCAATTATTTAACAGAAGTAAGATGGGGCGGTATCCTTGCGGATGATATGGGTCTTGGTAAAACAGTGCAGGCACTTACCTTTATGCAGCATTATAAAGATGTGAACGGAAAATTAAATTCACTCGTGGTTTGCCCAACCACGCTGATGTTTAACTGGGAGAATGAAATTAAAAAATTTACGCCTAATCTTACTTACCATATACATCATGGTGGTGATCGTTCACGCGATAAAGATCACATAAAGAAATTCAATGTTATTATTACAACGTACGGAACCTTACGCAGTGATATAAAACTATTTGTAGAAAATGAGTTTGATTATGTAACACTGGATGAGAGCCAGGCCATCAAAAATCCATCCAGCAAAGTAACACGCGCTGCTGGTCTGCTAAAAGCAAAAAACCGGTTGTGCATGAGCGGTACACCGTTGCAGAACAACACATTTGATATTTTTGCCCAGATGAATTTTTTAAACCCCGGTATGCTGGGCAGCATAGAATTTTTCAGAAATGAATTTGCCATACCTATTGATAAGTTTGGAGAAAAAGATCAGAAGGATCATTTACGTAAACTTTTATTTCCATTTATTTTGCGACGCACAAAAGAGCAGGTAGCCAAAGACTTGCCGGATAAAACAGAAACAGTGTTGTTTTGTGAAATGGAAGACGAGCAGCGCAATATTTACGACGCATACCGCAATGACTACCGCGATAAAATTTTGGGTACAATACAGGAACAGGGTATTCAGAAATCGCAGTTAACCATTTTGCAGGGGCTAATGAAACTGCGGCAAATATGCGATTCTCCCGCTATACTGAATGAGACAGAAAAGCTGGAAAATCATTCCATAAAGCTGGAAGAACTCGCCAGGGAAATCACAGAAAATATCAGCAATCACAAAGCGTTGGTCTTTTCACAGTTCCTGGGTATGCTGGCACTTATAAAAGCGAAGTTAAAAGCGCTCGATGTTAAGTTTGAATATTTTGATGGAAGCACTTCTGCGCAGGACCGGGAAAAAGCCATTCAGAACTTTCAGAACAATGATGAATGCCGCGTGTTTCTTATTTCACTGAAAGCCGGTGGCGTGGGGCTTAACTTAACAGCCGCCGACTATGTTTATATTGTTGATCCCTGGTGGAACCCCGCGGTAGAACAGCAGGCCATTGACCGTACCCACCGTATCGGGCAAACGAAAAATATTTTTGCTTACCGCATGATTTGCAAAGACACCATCGAAGACAAAATTCTGCAGCTGCAGGATAAAAAACGATCCCTGGCGCGCGATCTTATTACAGACGATGAAGGTTTTGTGAAGAGCCTTACCAAGGCGGATGTGGAGTATTTGTTTAGTTGATGCGCTTTTGTGCAGATAACAGAAGATTTAAGACATGCAGTTCAAGGGCGGCTTTTATTTTTCAAAAATTTATTCTCTTATAGCTGCGGTTTGTGCATCCTGTTACCTTTGGAAATCCACCCACCTTTTGTTAATGAATTGTTTTCGCGGGAGATAATTTAACATTTGCGCAAGTTTATCTGCGCAATGTCTTCTAATCATTTTCAGGCTAATACAACTGTGAATGAAAAAATCTTCTCTGCACATTCTTGTGTTATCACTTTGTTTTATTGTTATTTCTTTGCATGCAATTGCACAACAGGGTGTTATCGGTTCTGTTATCGGCAGTGTTTCAGATACTTCCAGTAAACAATCCATGAACGGTGCTACCATTGCCTTGTTCGATATGAACGATTCCAACGCATCTCCCAAATATGAAACAGCTAAGGCTAGGGGCGCGTTTTCCATCCACAATATTGCAGAAGGCCGTTATCGCCTGCTGATTACTTTTGAAGGATACGAAAATCAGAGTAAAACTTTTGCCATTACAAAAGAGAAGCCAATTGTTGATTTTGGAAACATGGTCATGCTAAGAAAAAGTACGACACTGCAGGAAATAGTCATAGAAAAGTCGCCCATCACCATAAAAAAAGATACGGTAGAATTTGACGCAGGCAGCTATAAAACGAAACCAAATGCAGTAGCTGAAGACTTATTAAAAAAATTACCTGGCGTACAAGTAGATAAAAGCGGGAACATAACTGCCCAGGGAGAAACAGTATCAAGAATATTGGTTGATGGCAAACGTTTTTTTTCTGATGACCCAAAACTTGCCAGTAAAAACTTGCCTCCTGATGTAATAGATAAAATACAGGTATTTGATGACTTAAGTGATCAGAGTAAGTTTACCGGCTTTGATGATGGCAACCGGGTAAAAACTATCAACATCGTTACAAAAAAAGATAAGCGCAAAGGCTTTTTTGGAAAGGTGGTAGCAGGTGCGGGAAGTGACGAAGCCTACGATAACAGCTTTAATATTCATCGTTTTGATGGCAACCAGCAAATTTCTTTATTGGGGCAGGGTAATGATGTAAACAAACAAAACTTCACCACCCAGGATATATTGGGAACATCCGGTAGTGGCGGACGGGGCGGTGGCGGTGGTCGCGCAGGAGGTGGCGGTAACAGCGGCACAGGATCTGGTATCACTACCACATGGGCTGGCGGACTTAATTACCGCGACAACTGGAGCCCTACCACGCAGGTATACGGCAGCTATTTTTACAATAGCCAGCACGTGAGCACCGATCAGCAAAGTTTAACCCAGAATATTTTTTCAGATTCTTCCACATTTACCAACCAGACCAGCAGTGCTATCAGGAGAAATCAAAACCATCGTATCAACTTCAATGTTGAACAGCAACTGGATTCAAACAATTCATTTATTTTCCGGCCCAATATAGGTTTTCAGCATACCGCCAGTGGAACTTCGCAGGAAACAAAATACACCGGTGGAAGTGCGGACGGCACGCCTATTTATAATACCCAATCTCACGGCGCACAATCAAATGATGGTAACAATGGTTCATATGATCTATTGTTCCGTCACAAATTTGCGAAGAAATACCGGACGATGTCACTTGACATGAATGTGCAGAACAACCTGAATAACGGCGTTGGTACCAACTATGCACTCAATGCCCACTTTTCTCCTTTGGATTATACAGATACGCTTAATCAGAACATTGTTACCAGTTCAACCGGGCTAACGGTGAGCCCCACCCTGTCTTATACTGAGCCAATTGGAAAAAATAAGATCCTGGAATTCAATTATAATTATTCTTACAGTAAGAACACTTCTGAAAGATATACGTATGCGTTGGATAATCTTACGTCTAAATATGATCGCTTCGACAGTTTATACAGCAATGCTTTTCAAAATACGTATAATTCAAACCGGCTTACAGTTAATTTCCGCGTTCAAAAAATCAAATACAATCTTAGTATTGGTTCCGGTGTTCAACAGGGAAATCTGAATAGTATTAATACCACGAAAAGTACGGATGTAGCACAGCATTATGTAAATCTTACGCCGACCGTTAATTTTCAATACCTGTTTTCAAAGACACAACATCTTCGCATTAATTATTCAGGCAGAACAGGACAGCCCGGTATTAATCAGTTGCAGCCAATTATTACTACCAGTGATTCTATTAATTTCAATATCGGGAATCCAAATTTAAAACAACAGTTTACGCAAAGCCTGCGCATGCTCTATACTAATTTTAATGCGGCAACACAACGGATAATATTTGCCACCGTTAATGCCAGTATGATTAGCAATGATATTCAGAATTCAATCGTGCAGTTACCCAGCCCGCCCAATGCAAAAGGTTCGCAGCTTACTACGCCTGTAAACCTGAGCGGTACCTATACCATTAATGGATATTTCAACTATGGGTTCCCCTTAAAAAAACCTAAATCAAACCTGAACTTTATTACAAATATTGGTTACAACCAGAGCCAGTCACTGGTAAACAGCTTAAGCGATTATGTAAAAAATACTACCCTGGCAGAAACACTTTCCTGGACAACCAATCTGAAGAATAATTTCGATATGAATTTCAGCACGGCTACAACGTATAACATTGCACGAAACTCATTGCAGCCCACGCAAAACCTTAATTATTTTACAGAAGTAGTATCAACAGAAATTACCGGGTACACCAAAAATGGCTGGCTGATAGCGGCTGACTTTGATTATACGTATAATGGTAACCGTCCGGCGGGTTATAATTCAAGTGTCCCTTTGCTAAATCCTTCCATTGCAAAACAAATTTTCAAAAACAAACAAGGTGAAATAAGATTATCTGTTTTTGATTTGCTGAACCAGAATGTAAGTGTAACACGAACTGTTAGCTCCAATTATATACAGGACACAAAAACAAATGTGCTTACCCGTTATGCCATGCTTACATTTACGTACAACCTGCGCAAGTTTGCCGGTCAGGGCCAGAAAATGCCGGGTATGTTCAGGGGCATACGGGGTATGCGCCCGCCTGGTTTTGATGGAGGCGATGGCGGCGGTGGCGGCCAGGGAGGTGGAAGACGCGGCGGTGGTTTCAGAAATTAAGGTTCCTGCCATTTCTCTTTCAACAGCTTTTTATTCAACTTGTAAAAAGATTATGTTTTTCATTTCTATTCCCCACATTTAGCGGCCTGTGTGCGTGTCCGTTGCCTCCACCCACCCGCCGGGCCTCATAGCTACTTTCACCTTTATACACGGCCGATTCACCGATTATCCTGTTTTTTATGTTGGTTTATGCGGTAAACGAATATTTTCGTGCATCAAACCCTTTTATGAACCGGACTATACTGCTGATAATACTCATGCTTGTTGCTTTGTTGCCATTGGCGGCACAAAAAAATGTGACAGGCACCTTGCGCGGAAAAGTACTGGACACCATTGGTAAACAATCCATGGCAGATGCCACTATTTCTTTAATGGATTTAAAAGACTCTTCCTCTTACGGCTATACGGTCGTCAATGACAAAGGCGTTTTTGAAATGATGGGAATTGATGAAGGCCGTTACCGCCTGCTGATCACTTTTGGCGGATATCAGAATGTAAGCCGGGTTTTTTCTATTACAAAGGAAAAAAATATCATTGACGCAGGAACCATTTATATGCAGCGCCGGGGCGAAACCCTCCAGGAAGTAATTGTAGAGAGACCGCCGATCACCGTAAAAAAAGATACAGTAGAATATAACGCCAGTTCATTTAAAACAAAGCCGAATGAAGATGTGGAAGGGCTGCTTAAAAAATTGCCGGGTGTGCAGGTAGACCGTGATGGAACAGTAAAATCGCAGGGCGAAACCGTACAGAAAGTATATGTAGACGGAAAAGAGTTTTTTGGTACGGATCCGAAACTGGCCACTAAAAATCTTACGGCAGATATGGTGGAAAGCGTTCAGGTATTTGATGATATGAGCGACCAGGCCAAATTCACAAAAATTGATGACGGCAGCCGGCAAAAGGCCATGAATATTAAATTGAAAAAAGATAAAAAGAACGGCTATTTCGGAAAAATAAATGTAGGTGCAGGTACAGATGACCGTTATGACAATACGCTTTCTTTAAACCGGTTTAAAGGCAACCGCCAGGTCTCTGTAATTGGCGC
>JBDUAY010000445.1:0-4817 GCA_040004415.1 Bacteroidota bacterium
CTGCTTCTTTGCGCACGTCGCGTGAAATTGCTGATTTTGGTTTCGCGCGGCGGACGCTACGGAGCGGCGGACGCAAAGAAAAACTGCTAATGTATTCGGAATCTCCGCGATCGCTGCTTCTTTGCGCACGTCGCGTGAAATTGCTGATTTTGGTTTCGCGCGGCGGACACCGGGGAGCGACGAATCCAAAGAAAAAAAACTGCTGATGTATTCGTGTTCGGAATCTCCGCGATTGCTGCTCCTTTGCGCACGCCGCGCGAAATTGCTGGTCTTTGCGTGAAAAACTTCGGCTGAAAACGAATGCCCATTGCTTCCCAAAAATTTCATCTATTCCAGTTCAGATAGTTTCGTCGCAACATTTTCCGGTATTGTCTCATTTGGGGTAAAAAAACTTTTAACGGAGGCTACTTTTGTGCCATCAAAAAAAAATTTATGCGCAAAATAGCTTCTATACTACTACTGCTACTGATACTGATTACAGGCAAAAGCCTTTTCGCCCAGCCGCCCGGTGGTTTTCCCGGCGCTGGCCGTCCGGGTGGCGGCAATAATGGACATATCTACGGAAAAATTACCGACACCGCTGGCAAGCCACTCAGCGATGTATCTGTGGTACTGCTGCAAAAAAAAGCTGACCCTGTTTCCAAAAAAGTAAAAGAAATACTGCTGAAAGGTGCCACTACTAAAGGCAATGGCGAATTCAATTTTGAAGACTTGCCATCAATGGGATCACTCAAATTGAAAATTTCAAACAGCGGCTATAAAAGCTTTGAACAAACCATTTCATTTATGCCAGCCGGCGGCGGGACGCCTTCCTTTGATAGGGACCTGGGCAAAATAAAACTCAGCACAGAGGTAAAACAATTAGACGCTGTAACAATCACTGCCAACAAACCATTGGTTAGACTGGATGCAGATAAAAAAATATTTAATGTAGAAAAAAACATCGTCAGCGCAGGTGGCACCGCATTAGACGTTATGAAGAATGTACCTTCTGTAAACGTTGATATTGATGGTAATGTAACCATGCGCAATGCGGCTCCGCAAATATATGTAGATGGCAGGCCCACTACCCTCACGCTTGATCAGATACCCGCGGATGCAATTGAAAGCGTGGAAGTAATTAGCAATCCATCTGCCAAATATGATGCCTCCGGCGGCGGTGCAGGTATTTTAAATATTGTATTGAAGAAAAACCGCAAGACGGGTTATAACGGTAACTTACGTGCGGGTGTTGATAAAAGAGGTGCAATGAATGGCGGTTTCGATTTTAATGTACGTGAAAATAAAATTAATCTGTCTGCCAGCCTGATGGCCAACCAGATGAAAGGCCGTACCACCGGCACCACGGATCGCCTCAATTTATTAGATACACCGCAAACAACTATTAACCAGCAAAATCTTAACAAGACAAATGGTGGTTTCCTGTTCGCTAAACTTGGTTTTGATTACTTCATCACCAATAAAACAACCTTTTCTTTAACCGGGTTTAAAGTGCATGGCGAATTTAAACCCACAGAAACCATTGATATCATTACAGACAGCCTGTTTAATTCAGGAAAAATTTCTGCTAACAGCGATAGGGTTTCTAACAGTAAAAGAGTTTTCAACGGGCAGGGACTTGCGTTTGGAATGAAACATCTTTTTGCAAAAGAAGGAGAAGAATTAACAGCGGATGTAAATTATTTCAGTGGCAAAAACACCAACAGTTCTTATTATTCCACCAACTACTACGCAAATCTTTCTGGTTCGGGTGCGAGTTCAGAACTGCAAAGTGTTTTAGGTGATGGCAACGATAAAAACCTGGTGATGCAGACGGATTATACAAAACCATTTGGTAAAAGCACAAAACTGGAAGCGGGTGTAAGAGCGGCGCTCCGCAGCAGGATTAATAATAACAATACATACACTGATTCTTCCGGGATGTATGTTCCGGTACCCACGGCCAGCAGCAATTATAAAAACACAGACAATGTGTACGCAGCCTACCTTACGTATTCGTCTGCCATTAAAGATTTCAGCTACAAATTGGGTTTACGGGCAGAAAGTTCTAATTATGCGGGCCAGCTGATTAACACCGGGGAGAAATTTAAAAACAATTACCCGGTAAGCCTGTTTCCGTCTGTGTTTCTTACGCAAAAATTAAAAAGCAATCAGCAGGTGCAGTTGAGTTACAGCCGCAGAATCAATCGTCCTAATTTCTTTCAACTGATACCTTTTATAGATTATACAGATAAGCTAAACATTACCAAAGGAAATCCGGCACTGGTACCTGAGTTTACGCAATCGCTTGAATTGTCTTACCTCAAAACCTTTGCTGGTAATAATACTTTTCTGGGATCACTTTATTACAAACACACCAATAATTTAATAACCCGTTACCTGGATAAAGAAATCAACCCGCTTACCAATAGCGAAGATTTAATTAACACCTATATAAACGCCAATTCAAGTTATTCGGCCGGTGTAGAATTGACTGCGCAAAATTATTTAACCAAGTGGTGGGATATCTCAACCAATATCAATATTTACAATTCGCAAATTAAAACAGACAGCAATTCGCAACCTGCTTTGTGGAGCTGGTTTGGAAAATTCAACAGCAATTTTAAATTACCGGCCGATTTTACCATGCAGCTTACAGCTACGTACCAGTCTAAAACAAATCTGCCCATCAATACTAACCAGGGATTTGGCGGTCCGGCTTTCGGACAATCACAGAGTTCTTCACAAGGATATATTAGCCCGTCCTGGGGTGTTGATATTGCCGTAAAGAAGACTTTCCTGAAGAGTAAAGCACTGTCTGCAACGTTAAGCTTTAACGATATTTTCAGAACGCGTGTTTCCAACCAGTATTCTTACAGCGAATATTTTGTACAGCATTACAACAGGCTGCGTGATCCCCAAATGATACGCCTGAACTTCGCTTACCGTTTCGGCAAAATAGATATGTCTTTGTTTAAAAGGAAAAACATGAAGACTGACCAGGGTAGTGGCGACAGTATGCAGCAGTAAGATTTGTGCAATCATTATATGTTATTAAAAAACCCGTCTTTCCGATGGGTTTTTTAATGTGCCTTGAAGTGCCGCTGCCTATTAACGTGCCACGGTTCAATTTGATACCTCATCTTACTGAGATATTTATAACCGTAGCATGATAGCAGCGCACTGGCAGTGATCTTAACTAACAGCCACTCCTGCAGATTTGAATATTATTGAAAACGGAATAAGAGAAAGAAAAAATAATATTATTTTTTGAAAGACAAAGTACTTGCGACTTAATAAATACGTCCGCTTTCTTCATTGTCAAGCAGGCTGTTGGCAACGCTGCTGTCAAAAACATCTTCTTTATTTGCAATTACCTGGCGCAGTAAGTCGTGAATGGTAATTACCCCGGCAAAATGTTTGCCGTCGTACGCAAGCAGGTAGCGTGTTTTGCTCACATTCATGAAATTCATGCAATGCTCTACGCTATCGGTCAGTGAAACGACCGGCAGATCCGTGGTCATTACTTCTTCAACTTTGGTGGTATCGCTTGAACGGCCTTTTAATATAACATTCCTGCTGTAATCTCTCTCGCAAAAAAGACCCTTGTATTCGTGCCCGTCCATCACAATAAGATAACTAAGATTTACCGAGTTTAACAGGGTAAGCGCTTCAATTACCAGGGTACCAGCCTGAACAATATTAAATGCCTCGGGTTTGCTGGCAAGTATGTCTTTAACTATTCTCATATGGGGTATTTTACTTAAAGTTCGGGTTTTTAATCAGAAATTACTAATACGTGCCCCCGGAAGCCCGTTTACAAATATAATCAATCCCCGACTCCATACAAAAGCTCCCTGGCGGCGATGTTTTGAGCCTTTTTTTCCCGTACCCGCTGGCGGGACCGCTAATACCCTATCCTGGAACCCGGTAAATTAATGGTACACATTTTTGCATCATTGGTCCTATAAACTTCGTAAATATTTTTTTTTAAACTATCCCTTACATAAAAAGCCAGGAAATAGTAGCATAGAATTGTTGCCAGTTCGATGCTCATTTTTCGCCCAATTTCTTTTCAATAAATGAAAAGCTATCATCTCCCTTTTGAGCACAAAAAAACGTACATACGCTACCGGTAGTTACATTTGAAAAAACCTTATTATCTCATTACCGGTGGTTCTAATATTGGATAACAATCGCAATTGCAAATGAACCAGCAAAAAATTCAGGTTTAGATTTATCATTCGTATTGAACTATATCGTTAAACGAAATTGCTTGAAGAAAAAGTTTTCCCTCCACTTACTACATGCTTACATCTACCATTGCAGCAATTAACCACAAAAAAGGTAATAAATATGCCGAAAATATACATCTGGGCACGGATATACGTTTAAGTAACCTACTATAAAAAATGAACCGTTTATCACGGCTGAAAAATATCTTTTATTACAACATCTGATTCGTTTACGCTTACGTAACTCTTTTCAACCAATCACAAATTTAAACAGACAAAAAAAATGAAAAAGACAAAAATCCTCGCTGTTGCTGCCGTAGCAGTTGTTCTCGGTGGTGGCATCCTATGGGCAGCCGATCACATTGATGCGCCGGCTGTTACCGGGCAAGCTACCGACATTACAGATGTGTACGCATTTAAAGGCGCCAATGCTACAAGCCGTGTTTTTGTAATTAACACACAGGGGCTACTGTCGCCTACCGCATCTTCTACCGCTAAGTTTGATGCTAACACACTTATTCAATTAAACATTGACAATAACAACGACAATGTAGAAGATTTGGTCATCCAGGCAATTTATGATGGTACCAATATGAAATTTTA
>JBDUAY010000081.1:0-16310 GCA_040004415.1 Bacteroidota bacterium
AAAACTATATTTTATGTCAAACAAAATGGATCGCCGCAAATTGCTGAAGACTGGTCTGCTAATGGCTGGTGGTTTATCTGCGGCACCCGCACTGCTCAATAAACTCGCTGCCAGGCCAGTTAATACTTGTTATGGTCCGTATGAATTTGCGTCAGACAAGTCCGTTATTCTCGGCGCACCGGTTGAATTAAAAGCGAGACTATTTGCCAATGAAAATCCATTTGGGCCATCGTCCAAAGCCAAACAAGCTATTGATGAAGCGCTGGCACAGAGTTACCAGTACCCCTTTATTTTCGCGAAAGATCTGTTTCAAAAAATTGCGGATTTTGAAGGAATGAAGACAGAAAATTTAATGATGGGCGCCGGATCATCACCCTTGTTAATGGCCGCTGCTATCAATTTCAGCCAGAAACCGGGAAGCAATATTGTTACCGGCGATCCTACCTACGAAGATCTTCCGCATAAAGCAACGCTTTTAAATACGCAATGGAAAAAAATTCCACTTACGTCAGAATATAAACTCGACCTGGACGCGATGGAAAAAGCGATTGATGGTAATACCAGCATGGTATATGTCTGCAATCCCAATAACCCAACGGCAACGGTGCTTGATATAGATAAATTGAAGGCATTTGTTGATCGCGTATCAACCCGCGTTACTGTATTTATTGATGAAGCATATATTGATTACCTGGACGACCCGAAAGCACATACCATGATGAGTGCAGTTAAGACAGGTAAAAATGTAATTATTGCCCGCACATTTTCTAAATTGTATGGCTTTGCCGGATTGCGCGTCGGTTATGTTTTTGCGCAGCCGGACATGATTAAGAAATTATCATTGTACACAGAAGGGCCTAACTCGCTTTCCACGACTTCACTGCATGCAGCGATGGCAGGTTACCAGGACCAGGATTATATGAAGGAGGCGCTTCAAAAAACCTTTGCATCTAAGAATTTTCTATACGAAACGCTGAAAAAAGAAGGATATGATTTCGTTCCATCCTATACCAATTTTGTTATATTTCCACTTAAAATGGATAGCCTGAAATTTGTAGACGAAATGTCCAAACGTGGCGTAGGCGTGCGTTCCTGGCAATTCAACAACAAAGAATGGTGCCGCATCAGCATTGGAAGAATGGATGAGATGGAGGCTTTTGCCGCAGCGTTTAAAGAAATATCATAAATACAGCAGGAAAGAATTACATACAAGATTGCCAGCCGTACTTAGCCGCGATTAAACACCGTGCTTTGAAGGTTGGCAACCTTATTAATATACTATCATCTAAAAAATTATGAAAAAACTTCTTGTTGGCCTGGCGCTAACAGTAATTCAATTTGGAGTACATGCACAGGATTCTGCAAAGCTGCATACGCTCAGCATGGACGAATACGAAAAAGCAAAAACATTTAGAGTAAAAGACCTGGACAACGATACGTACGTAAAGTTTGAAAACACGTATGTTCTTGATCGTTATGAAAGCCGCAAGCCATATTTTATTACGGGTGATGACGGGCAAAAAAAGCGTGTGGATCTGTACCGGTTTTTATTACGGGAAGGCAAGCAGGAGCTAGGCACATTGATATTTTACACCAATGAAAAAGGAACCATCTACGAGGCATGCCTGCCCAATTTCAGGGCGGAAGTAAAAGTATGGGAGAAATATTTTTCAGATATTCATGCGATAGATAAAATAGAACCCAATTTTGTATTGAAGCTTTCCTATGTTTTATCGAAAGAATTTGGCTTTCAGTTATACAAGGCGGCCAACCAGGGTAAAGATATTTCAAGAGAAGCCGGAACATACGGAATGGACATCTGTTTTCCGGGTAATACAGAAGTATCAATGGAAGGCGGTAGCAAAAAATTGCTGCGCGAAATAAAAAAAGGAGATCGCATCATCACGGTTGATCCCAATTCTCACAAAGCAACTGCTACGGAAGTGACCGCACTGGTATCGCACGATGAAAAAAATTACGCCATTACGCATTTGTTGCTATTTGGGGCTGATGAAAAGCAAACGGCAGCAGGAACGGAAATAAATTTATCAGCGAAAGAATTGAAAGCAACGCCCAATCACCCCGTAGTTACAACGGCCGGGGATAAAAAAATGGGCGATGTAAGAGAAGGCGACGAAATACTTTGCCTGAATAAGCAAACCGGCGGATACGAAAAGTATATTGTATGGAGGAAAACGGAACAGGCCGGCGGCGTACAAAAGGTTTATAACATTGAAACCAATGGTGGTACTACTTTTATCATGAACGAAGTAATGGTGCTGCAGAAGGGCGTAAAATAGTTAGTTAAAAACAACCGCGATCTTCACTGATTACGGTTGTTTTAAAAGAATGCAGCCGTTTTATCCATCAATCAAAAGCTCTTTTGCATCGTAATCGTTCATAACCAACGTGAAAGTATGATTTTTGTCGTGTTCTGATTCAAATGCAATCTCCCAGATAATTGGAACGCTTTCACATGCAGGCAGCCTTAAATACACCGGGTCAAATTCTTTTTTAAAGTGAACGATCTGGAAATTTTTTTTCCGGTTCCTGAATTCTTCTTCTATTAAAGGAATAATTGATGCCGCAATTTCCGGATAGTGTTCTTCTACTTGTTTAAAAAAAGCTATTTGTTTTTCAGTAGGGCCCGATGCAATTCCATCAATACCAATTTCTATTATTTTATCTGCAGGTTTGAAATGCCGTTTACACGCAAAATAACTTTTATCCTGTGCCTCCCTGTCTTCATTAAAACGCATTTGCCCAAAGAAATCATTTTCAACTATAAGAGGTTTGCCGAACGTAGATTTAAAAAATCCCATAATTTAAATTTAAAAAAAGTAACCAGTATTCTTTTTATGCTTTCGCCAGTTCACCCAACGCGCGCACCAGCACATCTAATTCTTGTGGCGTAGTATAAAGGTTGGGTGTAATGCGGCATCCATGTACATTGGCGCCATCAATTGCTACCGTATAAATCTTATATTTTTTTAGTAACGCCTCTGCCAGTAACCCCGGGTTCATATTTTTGATTCCAACATTGGCAATGCCACATGACCGGGCAGGATCAACGGGTGTATTAACGATTACGTTCGGGATATTGCGGACTTTATCAGTCCAATATTTTTGAACGAATCTTAAACGCGCCTCTTTTTTTTCTGCGCCAATCATGTTATAGTAATCAATGGCATTGGCGATGGCTAAATCTGTATGTACCGGATGCGTTCCAATGTGATTCAACCTGGCAATATCATCATCTTTGCCACCCTCCGCCAGCAATGGCCATAGTTTAGCAACGTTTTCTTTTTTTATATATAGCATACCGGCACCCAGCGGTGTGCTTAACCATTTGTGCAGGCTGGCGCCATAATAATCGCAATGCAAATCAGGAATGGAGTATTGAATATGTGCAAAAGCATGCGCGCCATCAACCATTACATCAACCCCTTTACGATGCGCCATATCACATATTTTTCGAACCGGTAAAATTTGGCCGGTGATATTAATCATGTGAGATATCATCAGCAACTTTGTTTTGCTGGTGAGGGCATTTGCATACAGGTTCACTATTTCTTCGTCTGATGCAGGATGATTGGGAACAGATACAATTTTATTAACTACGCCATATCGCCTGGCAACCAGTTTAAACATTTCCAGCATCGAACCATAATCCTGTTCTGCCATTACGGCTTCATCTCCTGGCTGCCAGTGTAAACCGCCAATAACCAGGTCGAGGGATTCTGTTGCATTCCTGGTTATAATTAATTCATCCGCACTGCATCCGGCGATGGCTGCTAACCTGGCGGCAATGTTTTTTTTATTATCAAATTGCACTGTTCGCATGTAATAAGAACCCTGGTAATTTACTTCGCGCACATGGCTGATAAAATTTTCCAGCAAAGATTCCGGAAGAAAATTATAGTAACCGTTTTCAAGATTAATGTAGTCTGGCTTTAATTTATAGCCATTTCTGATGCCGGTCCAAAAATCTTCATCTGCCGCTACATCATTTGCCGGCACTGTATTAAAATGATTTATCCATTTTGTCATGGCCTGTCCGGGTAAAGGCGCCGTTAAACCAGCTAAAGCAATTCCCTTCAAAAAAGATCGTTTGTTCATGCACAATGGTTGTTAGAGGAGTAGTTAATACTTAAAAGATACGGAGAAAAAATGAGCTGCGAATTTTCAACGGAAATCAGGGTTGAATTATCATTGTCAAAATAATTTTTGCCTCAGGAAATAAAGCCAGATCTTTCAAGAACGAATTCATAAAAATAATATGAGAAAAACTATTTTAATCGCTTTTGTAATTGCTGCATCGTTTGTAAGCAGTGCGCAAAACAGATCTTCTCACCTGGCAAAAGGCAAACTTTTTATTATTGGCGGAGGAAACATAAGCGATTCATTCCGGATGCAGATACTTACCGCGGCTCATTGGAAAAAGCGCGATGTAATTGCTGCGGTGACACTTGCGAGCAGCTATGGCGACAGCGCATATATCTGGATGAATGATGAATTTAAAAAATTAACTGGTGAGGATTGCCTGAAATTTGATTCAGCTGCTGTTCGCGATCCGCAAAAAATAGCAGCGCTTAGAAACGCCAAAATTATTTTTTTGGGCGGTGGCGATCAGGAACGAATCATGCGGCTAATTAAAAATTCAGATGTAAAAAAAGTTATCCTGGAAGCCAGAAATAATGGTACGCTGATAGCCGGTACGAGCGCGGGTGCTTCCGTGATGAGCCGGGAGATGATTACGGGTAATGGTTTGTTGGATACGGTGCTAACATCCACGTTTAAAATATTAAAACAAGGCAATCTTGAACTGAAAGAAGGTCTTGCTTTACTGGATTCAGTTATTATTGATCAGCATTTTGTTGTGCGCAGCCGCTACAACCGGATGTTGTCAGCCATTATGGAACACCCATATTATAATTGCATCGGTATTAATGAATCCACCGCCATTATAGTAGATAACGGATGGGCAACAGTAGCAGGAGAAGGACAGGTCATTGTTTTTTCTAATCCGGAGCACGTGCATACAACCGCCAGCCACGCATTTGCTTCATCAAAAGTTCAATTGTCAATTTATGTGGCAGGAGAAAAATTTAAGATCAAAAATTAAAATACTTTCCACCCGTAACCAACAGAATTAATATAAATTTTAAAGGTTGAATTTGTACCTTTCGTCAACTTCAACCAGAACGAATGCGGAAAAAACTTTTTACCATTCTCGGCCTTACCATTTTGTTGGTATTGGCGGCGCTGCTCTTTAATACATTTCGTGCTAAACCCTGGCCAATTCATAAAGCCACTGCTCTGGAACCATTGCCTGACTCTGCCATTGCACACATGAGCCAGGCTATTCAAATTGCAACCGTATCACCAGAAGATACCACGAGTATCGACAGTCTTCATTTCAATCAATTCAGAAATTTCCTGGAACAATCTTACCCGCTTATTCATCATCAGCTGACAAGAACAATCATAAAAAACTATAGTTATGTTTTTGAATGGAAAGGGTCCGACAGCAGCCTGAAACCAATAATATTGATGGGTCATTATGATGTGGTGCCTGTTGAGCCATCTGCTATAAAATTATGGACCGTTAAACCATTTGGCGGAGAAGTAAAAGATAGTATTATTTGGGGACGGGGTTCTGTGGATGATAAGGCCGCAGTTATTTCTATATTGGAAGCAACGGAAAACTTATTAAAGAAAGGTTTTAAACCGGCGCGCACGGTGCTTTTATGTTTTGGTCACAATGAAGAATCTACCGGCACTGGCGCCATTGCTATTGTAGATTATTTGCAACAAAAACATATAAGAGCAGACATGGTAATTGACGAGGGTGGTGAAATAACCACCGGGAAAATGAAAGATGTACAAAGACCGGTAGCTATGATTGGTGTTGGAGAAAAAGGATACGTAACATTTGAACTGGCAGTAGAAAAACCAGGCGGCCATTCTTCTAAACCGGACAAAGAAACAGCTATTGATATTCTTGCAAAAGGGTTGTATAAATTACGAAGCGTTCAAATGCCGATCACATTGACAGCGCCGGTGAAAGAATTTTTTAACCGCGTCAGCGGATCTTCAGATAACTTTTTTAATAAACTTGCACTGAGTAACCTTTGGCTATTTAAAAGTTCGGTGCAAAATACTTTATCGGCTACGGCAGAAGGCGATGCGATGCAAAGAACTACGATTGTGCCCACTATCCTTGAAAGCGGCATCAGGGAAAATGTAATTCCTACCAATGCAAAAGCAATTGTTAACAGCCGCATTCTTACCGGCGAAACAACCCAGCAAGTAGAAGATTTTATAAAAAATGCTATAAATGATAACCGTGTTAATATAAAAATAAAAGGTGATTTTAATACGGAGCCCTCCCCGTTAACCGATATTAATTCTGCGGCATTTAAGTGGATGGAGACAGCTGTTTACCAAACGGTAGATGATGTTATACCCGTACCATATGTAATGCTGGGTGCAAGCGATTCCAGGAATTACAGATCTATCAGCAACGGTGTTATTAATTTTACGCCACTTGTTAACAGCAAAGGTTTTCATGGTATAGATGAGCGCCTGCCCATTAAAGATTTTCAGCGCAGCATAAATTTTTTTACAAGTATTATAAAAGAAAGCGGAAAACCTTTTTGAAAAGAAAGTCAATAACTTAGTAGCGCCGGAAAGTAATAAGAATTGTAGTAACTTTCTCTTTAATATATACGATCATTTTTAAAGCCTGGCCGATGAAAATATTTTTGTGGAGTTTATTAGGTTTATTTCTTATTGGGGACGCGCTGTTTGTTTTACCATACCATCTTTCTTCAGATTCCGTCACAACCAATTATTACATTAATTACAAGAAAGATTCTTTGCTGCTCCGCAATGTTTTTCCGGATAGCGGCGTGCAGTTAAAATTAAACATGCCGCCAGGTTATGAAGCATTGTATAATAGTATTGACGGAGGAGCCGGAAAACGCGACAGCCCCAATCACCTGTTTGTAAATATTTCCGTTTTTCACAATCTTGATTTCATGGCGCTGTCTTTTCCTTTCTTTAAAGTTACCAGCTTTAATGGCGTCATTCCTTTTTATAGTATTATTAAAGCATCGAATGCCCCGGACATGGATAGTACGGTGTTGGTTGGTAATATTGTAGTGAACGGAAAACTTTCTATTACAGGTATTTGCTCACCGGTATATGCGCGGGCCCTGGTAGAAAAAGATCTTGCATCAATCTTAAAAAAAGAAATGGACAAAATACAAATAGATATAAACAGGCAACCAATTAAAGACACTAGTATAAAAATTCTTACTCCCCAACAACCTGCTCAAAAACGTATGCTAAGAAAACGGAAAAAATAATAACCGGGGCCGGTTGAATTAGTTTTTTATTACTGAAAACGTTTCTATTGTATTTGCCTGCACATTCACCAGGTTGATAATCATCATACCCTTTACAGTTGTTTTTGTTAAGTCGATTTGTATTTGCGCAGCACCGTTATTTACCTGCAGATCAGCAGCAGCAACCAATTGACCCCCTACTGATGAAACAGAGTAGTGGTATTGTCCGGCCTTTGCATTATTCATTTTTATCGTTACATAATTTACTGTTGGATTTGGGAACACTGACAGATCAGATTTTACAACATTGGCAACAGTAACTGATTTGATATCAGAATAAGTAAAACTTCCATCATTATTTATCATTTTAAGGCGATAATAAGAAACCGGGCTATACGGTATGCTGTCTGTAAACTGGTAGTGATTGGTGATGTTGTATCCGTTAGTAGCATTGATGGTTTTAACAGCAGAGAAAGTTGCACCATTTGAAGAACGTTCTACGATAAATGATGCTGCAGCAACTTCTTCCGTAGTATTCCAGTTAACTTCGGCGTATTTGTTTTTTACTTCAGCAGTAAACGATAATAATTTCAAAGGTAAGAGTGCATTGGCCTGCATTTGTATAGTAAGATTATCAAGAACAGCAACGTTCCTGCCAGTAGCGTCCATATCCTTGCCAATGGTTACGTTACCCGCACCTGTCCAGTAAAGCGACTTACCTGCTGTTCCGTTATAAGTGTATTTCAAAACTGCATCAACCCAAATTTTAGCAACACCTGTATTGTTATCATAATTAAAATGGTAGTTATGAAAGCTGTGGTCATCAGGTATTGAGTAAACATTACCGGAACCAATGGTTGTATAAGTCAGGCCGTTTACAACAGAAAAACTTGCCGCCAGGTTACCACCGTCCATTCCAAAATTGAAAAAACTGCCGCGGTAAAAGAAAGAAGCCTGTGATTCTTCACGTCTGAAATCAATAGATATATCAAGCGCCGGAATATTAAAAGCAGCGCCGTCCAGAACCAGGTTAATATCATTGCTGCCAGCACCAGGGTTTAAACCTTTTCCGTTTGAACCACCTGCACTAACAGTAGCGTAGCTGCTAACCGAAATAGCGTTTGCCCCAGCCACCGCGGTAGTTACCGGATTTGTTTCCCAGGTAAAGCGGCTGATAAGCTGTGCGTTGGTAGTTATTGAGAGAAGAATAAGGATAAAAAAAGATGTGGTTGTTTTCATAGTGGTATTGCTTATATACTATAGAAAGTCAATACCTGTGCCAGTGCAATAACATGTTGAAAATCATAGATTAGTAAAATGCAGATGGGTAGAAAAAATCCATTGGCGGGAAAACATTCTTAATTAGGGAAAAGGTACATATTTGAAGGCGTTAAGAGTAAGGCAATTGCTCAAAAATACCGGCGATAATATTTTCGAAAACTGAATTTAATTTTAATTCGTTTTTGGCGCTAAAAAGCTCATCTTTGTGGGTTGACGGCAGTAAGTTGTTGTGAAGAATTATTTAAAAAAACACATTCATGTATACGCATATCTGGCTCAAGTATCTTCCTATTATTAAGATTCTGATGAAACGCGCTGCAACTGGCGATCAAACATTGGATTTGAACCGTATTGATTTTGAACGTGCCGGAACGGGTCGTAAGGCTGGTTATAAATTTACAATTGAATTTGCGAACGGAAGGGTAGCCAATGTTATCAGCAACTCTCCTTTAGCGCCTGATCTTGCTACCGTAATTCTGCAGGATGAAACAATCAAAAACCTGTTGACTACCAATAACTATCACGTTAGCCTTAATACAAGGTTTCAGCTAAGCATTAAAAATGTTTCTCCGCAGCCAGAAGGCAAAGACGGAATTGAATCAGACAAAGAAGAAAAAGTTTCTTAAACTATCCGCAATTGCATTCCTGTTACAGGATTGATTCTGTAAATCTTTTAGTCTTTTGGCAGGATGGATTTTGCTTCATCCACAACGAAAGAACTTGACCATCTGTCGTGCCATAGGCGGGCTGGCATTGAGATAGCACTAAATTGTTCAAACGGAATAATCCTGATAAGTCCACGCATAAAAGCAGTTCGCGCATCCACTGGTCTTCCATTTTCAGCTACAGCCCTGGTGCCGGTAATATATTTGCCGATTGATTTTCCTTTTAAGACAGCTTCCATGCAGGACATATATAATCCATACACAAAACTTATCATCAGCTGGTCCACCAGGCTAATGGGTTGCTTCGCCATTATTTTATGCATTAAAGGATAAACAGGATCTGCAAATGCCACCAGGAAAGTGAGCAGGATCGAAAAAATAATAACATCAATCAGGTAGTTGGCAAAACGTTTCAGGTGATTCGCCGGAACAAGATTTATTACTTGTTCCTCTAAAATGTGCGGTTCGTTATTTTCCAAAAAAAAATATTAAAGTAATTGTAATTTATGAGAAGACGAAAGTAGAATGAATTTTACTGAAAAACCCGGATCAATATCCGGGTTTCTTTTTAATAAAATGTTTGTTTATACTTTCGTACTGTTTGTATTGGTTTGATTAGTTGATGAAGCGGGGCCTCCAAAGAGATTATGCAACATACCGCTTACATCGCCGAAATGTTCTTTCATCGCTTCAGCACCTTTGGTTTTTAATTCATCAAAATATTCTTTTCCCTTATCCATCGCAGATTCTGCTTCGCCTTTTATCTGGTTGGCTTTGTCTTTAAGGTCGGCAGATAGTTTTTCTTTTTCCTCTGGTGTCATATTCATGTATTTATGGGCGGCAAGCGCTGCTGCTGCACCCAATAAAAAAGTAGCTACATGTTTTGAATTTACGCTCATAAAAATAATATTTTACTGGTTTAAAATTGTTATACCGAAACAGTATTAAGACTGATAAATAAACAAAATAGTTGTTTAGTGTTATATCAGGCAGATACACGGCGCTCTTTTTTATAATCGCCTGTTTTACGTTTAATAGGTGTAACGCCACCATCTTCCGGAAAATCTTCCGCCTCAATTTCTATCCTTCGGGTAATATCTGAAAGTGAAGATACGCGCTGAACGGTGTAAGGGATTGTATCGAGTCCGGAAACAAACTTAAGTATATAATTATAGATGCCAATTAAATCACCCACCAATACAGCTGGCACATGCGCTTTTGCACTTACCAGCAATGAAATTCCAATTACAACAATTACCATAATCTCCATGATACCAAAATTCCAGGCCTCCTGGTCAGAAATCTTAATCTGCCACTTGCGCAAATTATTATAATGCTGACGTATGATATGGATGTTGCCGGTAGAGATAATGTCAACTTGTTTTTCAAGCTCATCATTTTTTACGCGGGTAAGCCGTTTCATTTTTCCTCCGTAAAAATAGCTGATTGCAGTAACCGGCAGCAACACAGCTAAACAAACCAATACAATTGATTTATCATAGAAGCATAATAATATCAGCGAGCCTATTAAATTATAACCAGCTTCTATTACATATATTAAGTCGTATTCAAGAAAATCTACAAACTCCCTGGCCAGGGTAGAATGTGCGCTCAGCTTGCTAATATCTTTTTGACCAAACCGGCGGGCAAGAAAACGCGTTACCAGCGAAGTGTAAATGGCCGAATAAGTACGTGTATCGTACCGGTGGCGGATAGTACCAATAATTAACCAGGCAACATGAACGGCAGATAAAATTATCAGTCCGTGGTAGCTTCCTTTCATTAAATCATTCACTGCTTCGCCCAAAAAAAAAGGACGCAACAATGTTCCCAGCATTTCCAGCGAAAACAGGGTGTATGTTAACAACAGCGGCCCGCGGTGTTTTAAAATTAATTTTCGTAAAAGTTCAAATCGTGACATAGGTTCCTGGCAATACGTTTAATTCAATAAATAACGTTAGCCTGTCAAAAAATTAATGACAGACCGATTGAATTAATGGGTTAGTATGACCGGAATAGTAGCGTCCGTTTAAGCTCCCGCGATTTCTTGTTCGCGGACGGTAACCGAATTGTGTGGCTTGCCTGTAATCAGACCGCGACAGGCAGCAGCACCACACCGGCAATGAAAAGACTCCATATGTTCATCATCCAGAAAAGATGCGTAGTCTAAAGTTAACTCTTCCCCTTTCTCAATGTTACGAAGCGCTATGATATTAAGCCCTTCATAAGCCGTGTTGGGTTCACAGCTATGATTTTGCGGAGCCCAGCCGGATGGGTTATCGTCCCACAACAAAAATACCTCTTTACTTACAGGATAGGCGTACCGGCGGAAAATTTCTTTTTCCTCAGGAGTCCAGTGTTGCTCTACGTAGCGGCGGGTGGTAAGGCGTTGGGGCTTGCCTTCCCCCTTGAAAATCAATCCATTATGTTTTATGTTTTGGGTAGCATATATCCCAAAACCAGCGATGGCATTACCCTTCATCTGGTATTTTAACTGCTTTTTGGCATGGCGGGCAATGCCTTCGGCGATAATATGTTTAAGGAACCCGGCCTGGCCGATGCCATCATGTTTTAATATATAATCAGCAGAACCTTCATAACCATCTGTATAAAATACGGAGCAGGTAAAATTTACTTCGAGAAAAAATAGTTCCCCTTTATCATTTCTTCTGAAATCCATTCTTGCGTATCCAACACCGCCAAAGCTTCTGAAGATGCGCTGTGCAGAACGGCGCAACTGTTCATCAATAATAGTGTCTTTGCAAGGGATATTGCTATCGGGGTGCAGCTCAGATGTTTTAAGCGCGTATGTTTTAAATTGATTGCCTTTTGGAAAAACAAATTCAATTGGTTTAAAAACGGTTGCTTCTTTTTCATTACCGGCACTGGCTGCTACTAAGACAGTAAACTCCCGGCCTTTAATATATTCCTCTACCAGCAACTGTTCATACTCATTAATTATTTCAGCTACTTTGTGTTTCAGTTCATGTTTATTTTTTACCAGCGAATGTTCATCAACACCCAGGCTGTCTCCGGCTTTTGCAGGTTTTACAAATAAAGGGAAACGCAATTGCTCAATCGCTCTTTCAACGTCCTCCATATTTTCTACCAATACGTATGGCGGCGTTGACACACCTTCTGTATAGGCAACATATTTCATTAACTCTTTCGGCGGATCGTATAAGACAGACGAAGGGCCTGTATGCGGCATATTAAGCAACTCAAGCGTATAGACAACATCAATAGAAGGAACATCCCATTCAAGATAACCTTCGCACAGGTTTACAAAAATATCGTACCCTTTATTTTTCAACTCTTTTAGCTGCCGGTAAGTATGCAGCTTGCTCAGAAATACATTATCTACTGTATCATTTGGCAGAAGTGAGGCAATGTTCCGCGGCGGATCATAATTTTTATAATCTACGGAAGAGGTAGAATAATCTGGTTGCAGCACGCATACTTTCATAAAATAAGTAATAAATTATTAAGAGCAGAATGTTGAGAGTGGTTTGATTTTTCATAGCGCCATGACCGCCCGGCGCAACCCGTGAAAGGGATACATTGCAAAACGGGTTAACCTTGTTTAATAAGGCGACCCGTTCTGGCAACTGTCTTTTTTACTTTGGCTACAGGTTTTCTTCCTTTCTTCCGGGTCAGCGCATTTTCAATAATAGCGGCCACCATCTGGCTAAATGTATTATTGGATAAACGCAGTATCGCCCCGATAGAAGTATAATCTTCATCTTCACTGATGCCACATTGTGCGTTTACTTCCAGCACATATAATTTACCGGTTTTTTTATCCATGCGTATATCAATCCTTCCATAACCTTTTCCACCAACAGAGACATAAGAATCCCAGCTTAGCTTATTGATAGCGGCAATTAAAGATTTATCCGGAGTATGATAAGTGTAAAAGGGTTCGTCATTGGGCAACGGTGTTTCTTCATCATATGTTTCCCAAAGGCGATCAAACGATAAAAATTTTTCATTATCGGGCAAAGCCGGATGAAAAACGCGTTCCACCGGGGGGTAGAGAATACTTTTATTTGGCTTATCCGCATCACCAACAATAAAGCTGGTGAATTCTGGTCCGGCAATATATTCTTCTGCTATAATGCCGCCAGCCGTTAAGCTCCAGCCGCGATAGCCATCAAACAAAAGTTTCACCTGATTAGCAAGCTCTTCCTGCGTATGTACAACTGATTTTATACCAACGCCCATACTTCCTCCGGAAACTGCGGGCTTTACAATAACGGGACTGCCCAGTTGTTCAAAAGTATTATGAAGCGATGCGCGGTCTTCCGTGATTACTTTCCAGGTGGGCGTTGAAATACCAGCTTTATCGAAAGCTTCTTTCATTACAATCTTCGATGTAGTGATATCATAGAAGTGTTCATTGGCACCGGTGTAGATCATTTTTTTCTGGTGCAGGTATTTCAAAACGGAAACGCCTGGCGTACCATTTATTTCATCGCCATCACATAAATTGAGGATTACGGGAGGAAGTTCGGTCGTATCCATTTCTATCATGTCAATTACATCCTTGTAATTATGCATGGTAACCGGTTGCCAAACCCATTCTATATTAAGCTCAGCAAAAGCTTTTGTATATTCCTGTATGCTTTGAGTAAAGTCGTAGTAATAATCAACATTGGCGTCGCCGGTATGGAGATGCGGAGCCAGCACCCAAACTTTTCGTTGCTTCAATGTATCACTTCTATGTAAACTATCGGGTAATGGCATAAACAAAGAGACAGTTTAGTACTGCTGCCTGTTTTTAAGTTTACGTTTAATAAAATCAGTAAGTCTGTATTTATCCAGCACACCTTCTTCTATATGAGCGGCGCCTTGTATTGTATTTAAACAATCGGAAGAACCGCAATAACAGGTAAAAGGCTGAACCATTTCCCATTCTGTTGAAGGATAAAAGAAAGTAAATTCATCGCCCTCGTTTACTTCTGCGAGACAAACCAGCTGCATCAGCGTGGTGTCGAAGAAAACGGTGGGCGAACAACTGTGGTTGATGTACTGCAAAAATTCTGGTTGCAGGGTGATGTGTTTGTCATCATCAATCTGCACTGTCAGGTACGTTACCTTGCTTGATGTGGTACCTGCGTGAAATGCGCAGATAACATCACCGGGTGCAAAAGATGTTGTTGCGTGCAATGATTGCTGACCGGTAGTTTCATTCTTCCATACTTCTGCAAAACCATTGTTGCTTACTAACCGGAGTGTTTGGTTGATTGCTGATTTCGTTGTCATGCAGGTTTAAAAAAAGGTTTGAAATTTAATGTTACCAGGGAAGCGTGCATCTGAATTTATTAATACTATCATCATATAAAAAATAGTATTAATTAAAAGTAATAAACTATTCTAAATAAACGGTAATGTATAAAAAAAATTATACACAATACATGCAATGTACAGTGCATAACTATGCATTAACCTTTTTGTCTTGTAACAAGCGCCAATGATTTAATACAATTCTTATGTCGGCATATGAAAAATCCTCGCCCAATATTTCTTTAATGGGCGAGACCGCATTGCCGCCAACTTCTTTAACAACGGGCAAAATGATATCTATGGTTTCTTGTGTTAATAGTTCCAGTATATTTATTTCACCCGTTTTTACAAACATGGATAAATGCCCGGATACAGTAGATTCTGTAAGCTGGCGCCGAATGGCAATTTCTGAAATTGATTTCCCTTCTTTAAATAAAACAAGACTTTCTGCCTGGCTGTTTCTCTTGACCGGCGTATTCTTTTTTGATGTAGCATCGATAGCGGGTAAGTTAATTACCGCCAGGTATTCTTTATATATGCCAGGTTCTTTACAAAAAATGATATCGCCATAACTGGCCTGCATTATTTTTTGTAATTGCTGCGTCAAAAATCCTTCGATGCTGCAAAGCTCCGTTACATACTTTCTTACTTTGGATGCATATTGTAAAGAAGCGATGTGCTGCCGCAGCGGCTTCAATATTTCTTCGTACAAAGCTTTTATAAAATACGTAATTCCTTTAGTTACCCGGTCTTCCAGGATAGCCATGTCGCCCGTATGTTGTACCTGCTTTAATATTTGCTCTAGTTGCAATTGAAATTTTTCCGCAATAAGAGACTGCTGCTGCGCTTTATTCAACAAAGAAAATTGTAAACTGATAGCTGCCTTAACATCGGGTAATTTTTTGCCCGGGATTAATTCTCCAAATTCAATGATGGCTGCAGTTATTTTTCGCCAGTTGAAAACTTTAATAAGACCACTTGCTAAAAAATGTTGCTGTTCCTTTTGTAAAAGTTGTTGCAGTGCTTCCGAAGCAGCCTCTTTTTGAGCAAATGCAATTACGCGCTGGTCCGTTGCAACAGCAGACGGATACAATTTTGAAAGTAATATCATTCCATGTAAAGACGTACAGCGGCTTAATGCTACATATACCTGCCCGGCAGCAAAAGACGCGCCTGCATCGATAATGGCCTTTTCAAAAGTGAGGCCCTGGCTTTTATGTATAGTAATTGCCCAGGCCAAACGGATGGGGTACTGGGTAAAGCTGCCCAGCTCTTCTTCCTCAATACGATCGGTTTCCTTATGATAACTGTAACGAACATTGCGCCAGGTCTCTTTCTCTACTTTGAGCTCCTCATCACTACTATTGACAACTACAATAATCTCATCAGCGCTTATTGTTTTTATAGTGGCCAGTTTACCATTAAAATATTTTCTTTCTCCACCCGAATCGTTTTTAATAAACATTACCTGTGCACCTTCCTTTAACTCCAGGTTCATATCTGTTGGCAATGCCTTATCGGAAAAATCACCGGTTACTGTACCATTGAAGACCCGCATTTTTCCGGATAATTTTTCCAGTTCTGTTGCATTAATCGCATTTGCTTTGTTGTTATGCGTGCTTAACGTAATGTACTTCTCTTCTTCAGGCGGTGTAAAACCGGGCTGGTACCGGTTATTAAGAAGTTTAAAATCTTCTTCTGTTACCTGGTTGTTTCTAACGCGGTT
>JBDUAY010000446.1:0-4811 GCA_040004415.1 Bacteroidota bacterium
TGTTTTGAATGGACGTAAGTTTTATTTCGCCTAACGTTCTGTATTGCGATGGCAGGGCATTTGAAAAACGTCAGCCGGAACTTCCGCTGATTGAAAAACGAAAGATGAAGATATGAACAAAAGCTAAATTATTAACGTCATGCCGGAACTACTGCTGATAGTGATTTATAGATGAGAACTTGCACGTCGCCCCCTGCTATTGCAAATACTTTTGTTGTACGTTCATGCTTTCGTCAATTAAGGAATTTACTGATAGAATATTTATCATTTGCTTATGTACTTTTATTTGTCTTGATAATGGTTTGTAATCATCAGTTTCATGTTAAGAAATACAAACCGCTATTATTTTGGTTTATCTGCAGGCAGCTTTGACAGTATATAATCACTTTGGCCTTTAAAGCCATTAGCTATTTCCTTGTCAGCCGTTTCTTTCAAAGTATTATTTATAAGAGGGTCTGTGAAGAATTTGAATTGTTCCGCCTGAGTATCACGAAAGTTTACGATAGCATCTACTCCTTTTTTAAATGTGGTTGTATTTTTTACTCTGACTAGAAAATTTGCAAAGGCAGGAAGCAGGCTAAAAAATTTTACGTTGCTAATTTCGGCATTAGTAAAATCGGCGGCGAGTGAATCAAATTTACTTTCATCAGTATAAGCGTACAATGTATATTTTAATGCGCCTCTTGCAGGCTGTGCAGACAGTTTCTTTGCTTCTGTTTCTGCGGCAGTGCTGTCTATCTTGCTTAAAGCCTGCAGCGCATTGCTTACAACTGTATAAGAAGAATCAGTAAGCGCTTTTATATAGATAGATTTGTATTCAGCATTTTTATTTTTGTTTAACGCATTAATAGCATCTGCTCTTACGTAAGCATTAGCATCGGCAGTAAGATTTTTTACAGTTTCATTAACGGCTTTCCTTACTGTATCATTATCCATATTTAATTTACTCAGTGCATAACTTTTTAGTTTTGGTGATTTATCATGTAAAGCATCTCTTAAAAAAACTAAAGCTTCAGCATTTGTTTGCATGGTTGCAGCGAAGTCTATCGCTTCTGACCTGTCAATATAATTTCCTGCATTTTTATATTGATAAATAAATTCATCGAGTGTTTTGTTATCTGTTTTTTCGCAAACCAGTTTTTTATCTGCATCCACATTTATTAAAAGTGGTTTTGTATTTAAAGGAAACGAAAAAGTATCTGTCTGGTTTTTCATCCATACTTTATAACGTTTTTTGTTTGTGCCTTCATAAACATCAATTGCAAAAGGAAATTGAAATATGTTTCCCGTTTGCGTTTGCTTTATAAATATTTTTGCTGTTTTAACTTGGGCATCATAGGCATAATTTATATCAAGTTTTGGATGCCCGCTGTTGTAATACCATTCATTCCAGAACCAGTTTAAATCTTCCCCGGTTACCTGTTCAAAAGCAAGGCGTAAATCCTGCGCCTCTGCATTACCATATTTATGTTTCGTGAGATATACATTCAATGATTTGAAAAAAGCGCTGTCGCCAACATAATTACGCAACATATTCAATATGCATCCGCCTTTAGAATAGCTTATATTATCCATCAAATTATTATCAGCGTAATAAAAA
Source organism: Bacteroidota bacterium (assembly GCA_040004415.1). Taxonomy (GTDB): domain Bacteria; phylum Bacteroidota; class Bacteroidia; order Chitinophagales; family Chitinophagaceae; genus JACMLD01. The sequence continues at coordinate 1,601 of JBDUAY010000446.1, forward strand.
TGAACCAAAGAGTTGGCTGCATTGTCAGGGCTGGTTAAATAGGTTTTTAAGTTAGCATAAGTAGTTGCCTCGCCATCATCCTTTCCGTGTTTATATTCATTCCAAAGTGTTTCACCATAGGTTGCAAAAGATTCATTCAATGTTAAGTTACTCCAGCTTTCACAGGTTACATAGTCCCCAAACCACTGATGAAACAATTCATGCGCAATACCCTGGTCAAACCAGTTTATTTCAGTCAACTCTCTTTCATCAGCATTGACAATTTCGCTATGCATGGTACAACTTGTATTTTCCATAGAAAAACCACCAGGATTTTTGCAGACAATCTGTACATACTTTTCCCACGGATAATCAACGCCGGTAATTTTTGAAAAAAATGCAATTTCTTCAGGAGTTACTCCAAATATTCTTCTCGCCGTGAAAGCAAATTCTTTATACACATAATAACTTACCTCTTTGTTTTTGTATTTGTCTTTTATAATTGTATAATCTCCCACGCCTATAAAAAAGAGATACGGCGCATTAGGTTCATTTGTTTTCCAGCTATCTGTACGTGTACCGTCACCGTTAGTCTTTTGGTGTACGAGCAAGCCATTACTCATGGTTACATATTCTGCAGGCGCCGTTATGTTTATTTCTTCTGTTGATTTTTGATTGGGCTTATCTATTGTAGCAAACCAGGCAGAATTAGCTTCGGGTTCGCCCTGTGTCCATATTTGAACAGGTTCATTTTTCTTTTCTTTTTTCGGATTGATAAAATATATGCCTTGGGTACCCGGAGATTTTGAGTAATCAGGCTTTACGATATAATTAATGTAGATAGTAAATTGTTGGGTTGCTTTATAATATTTATTTAACGTAATTAAGAGTTTGCTGCTGTCATATACATATTTTACTGGAATGTTTCTGCCTGCCTTAACTATTGACACTTCAATAATCGTCATTCCCTTTGCATCAAGGGTTAAAGAATCAGTTGGATAAAAATGAGGATGAAGCGTTACCCATTCTTTACCATACATCCATGATTTGTTATAATCAAATTTCACATCAAGCCGTGTATGCACCAGGTCATTGATTTTTGTTGGGGTGGCTCGGTATATTTTTTTCCAGGCCGTGTCAGTTGACTGCGAGTATGTGCTTATACAAATTAATAGAACAAGCAGTAAAGAAGAAAAATATTTAATATTCATTGGTTTAATTTATTATTTGAGAATCGGAAATATTTATGCGGTATATAATACACTTGAACGTTTAAAATGTCACTACGCATGACGCACAGTCGAGTCACCCAAAAGAGTTTCACTTTCAGGTTCTCACGGAACCGTGCTTGAAGATCTCTCTTCACACGGCTCTTCCTGTTTTAGTCACAAATGTATTGTACATTATGGATTTACCAATTTCCAGTGGGGAAACAAACCGGGCTTCTCTTTAAACTTCCTTTTCAACCAACTCATTGCTTCCCGTATGTTTAACCCTTTCTCCCATCTTACCCACTTGAATAACCTTGCATTAAGCTGCGTCCAGACCGAACGAGTGTGCGCTGTCCAAAACTTACAATAGTAGTTAATTATACCTTGTATAACAGGGCGGAGTTTTGTCGCAATTGCCTCAATGGGTTTTCGCCATTTGTGGATATTGAAACTTTTAAACTTCGCCAATGCGCTGGCTTTGGATTTTGTACTCATAAAGCCGGATACCATCAGCTTGTTGCCAGTATCCATTTTTCTATAGATTGGACGAATAGTGAAACCGAGGAAATCAAAACTCCTGGGATATTTCTTTTCAGTGATACCCCGCAAGTTTATAACTTTTGTCTTTACAGGATGCAATGTTAGCTTACAATCTTTCATCCGCTGCTGTATCATTTTTAATACATACAGCGATTGTTTTTCTGTTTTGCAATGCACCACAATGTCATCTGCATAGCGCTCAAATGGTTTGTCAGGATGAAACCTCTTCATCCATCCATCAAATACCACATGCAGAAAAATGTTTGCCAGCAACGGACTTACAACGCCTCCCTGCGGAGTACCTGTTGTTCTGTCAATGTACGTTCCATCCTGTTGAACAATTCCTGCCTTCAACCATCGTGTAACGTACAGCAATACCCATTTATCGGTACAATAATGTGTAACCGCTTTCAATAAAAGCGCATGGTCTATATTGTCAAAGAAACCTTTGATATCAAGGTCTATCACCCAGTCGTAAGTCTGTACATTTTGTATAGCCTTTTCAACTGCATCGTGACAGCTTTTCTTTGGCCGGTAACCGTAAGAATCTTCATGAAAGTAAGGTTCTGCTATCCGTTCAAGATGTGATTTCACTACCTGTTGCGCAATGCGATCCAAAATGGTGGGTATGCCTAATTTGCGAATGCCTCCTGAACTTTTACTGATTTCAACTTCCCGTACAGGCATTGGTTGATAACTTCCAGAGGTGAGCCGGTTCCATAGTTTATACAGTTGTTCATTGCGCACTTTATCTAAATCTGCCCAACTCATTTCATCTATGCCACCACTTCCTTTGTTGGCTTTTACCTTCTTGTATGCCTGCCAAACCATTACCCTGGTAATTGGCTGTGACTTTGTTTCATAATAATCAATCATTCCTTTTACGGGTGTAAATAATTATGAAACGCGAAACAGGCTAAACCCTTCGCTCCATTACCTTTCAGCAACTTCATCACTACTACGGTTTAGTCCGCCGCCGCTGGTTCGTATTATCCTTATACGGCTGATTCCCTTTTCGGTTTACAGCACACCAGCGACTTCTCTTGTTCCGTACAAAACCCTGCATTACCTTCCTGTCAACTTTACCCCGGATGCCGTGCAAACAGTAATCAGGTTTCCTTTGCACTCTTAACAGGAATCAACGTAGTTCCTGCTTTCGACATCTTTAATTTTCTTACGAGGCTTAATAGTTGATTCAATTTATTCAGCTCGGTAATACGCACCTGCAGAAATCAAGTTTCTACTTTTCCTTATCGTTCACCACAAAAACAGTTTCCAGTTAATGCAGCATAAGGTGGTTTGCAAACTATTCCTGAAAATCGTCTGCGGAAGTCCAACTCTTATCTCTAATTGTTTTGAACCGGTCAGTCGGTTCGCTTGACCTCCGCATTTTCGAACAAATCATTGATAAGTCTTCCATCTTTTGTACAGCATCAGATTCTTTCGTTTCTAATAGGAAGAATCTGTTCAAGACACACACG
>JBDUAY010000082.1:0-16296 GCA_040004415.1 Bacteroidota bacterium
GTCCTTCGGACTAATGTTCCTGTTATAAATAAATGCACGACTGAATTGTAAGCCTAAGTCAAGTATAATAGGTACCCATTAAGATGAGATAAATTTAGGAACTTGTAAGAATTGCATAAAATCTTCCTATTTTTTAAAAAGCTGGAGGCCATATCCAGTTAATATTTTTGGCTTGAAGATAAGCCCGGCAGGGCTTTACTATCAGTAGCCCCGGATGCAATCCGGGGTAATCCCGCATGTTGGATCAACGCTGAAGGAGTTGAATGTGGAATGGATACATGTTCGAAATATTTGGCCGTCCTGGATTGAAATCATTATTGTTGTTTCCATTGGTTTCACCAACGGTTACTGAGATGTAAGTCCTTCGGACTAATGTTCCTGTTATAAATAAATGCACGACTGAATTGTAAGCCTGAGTCAAGTATCATAGTTACAGCTTAAGATGAGATAAATTTAGGAACTTGTAAGAATTGCATATTAATTGTGTTCTGCTTCGGAATTGAATTTTATAACTTTGTTTAAATTGTTTGATAATCTATCCAGCACGATGACAAGGTTATACATTGTTTGTCTAATATTATGCATATTCATTTTGTCGTGCAGCGAAAATATTTCCAATGCAAGGAAAATCACAGATGATTCTATTCAAACAAATAAAATTGATACAACGGCCGGTGCGCCTCTTGTAATAGATACAAATACTATCGTCATTCTTTCGAATAAAAACGTCAATTTCTTTTCGCTAAAAGATAGTACGCCTGCAAAACTTACCAACCAGGATATCCAAATAACAGACAGTTTGCTGGAAACCTCTGTTAAATTGTATAACCTTGGCATCGATAGCACAAAAGTATATTCAGGTTATATTGCCAGGCAAAAATACAAATGGCAATATGTGCCTTATATAAATTCAAAAGGTGAGAAAAAAGTTTTTATTAATTGCTTTTGCAGCGGCGTTGGTGGCTTTGATAAATGGAAAGAAAAATTAATAGAGGTCGATGATGGTGGAAGTTGTTTTTTTAATACAACGGTTAATCTTACAAATAAAAACTGTGGGCCGTTATTGATTAATGGTCCGGGATAAATACTGCCACCTGTCAAAGTTAAATTGGGTGTGATGTATTTTGAAAAATCATCGGGTGGCGGCTGTCAGCTTCGCTCTTCCCAAACCTGCACCAAATACACAAGCGTTTCCATACTTTTTTGCATATCCTGCACACTTACGTATTCATGCTTTCCATGTAATGCCATTTCACCCGTAAAAATATTGGGGCAGGGCAAACCCATAAAAGACAATCTCGATCCGTCAGTGCCGCCACGTATACCCGCAGTTCTGGGTTCTATACCCGCACGCTGCATGGCCTCACGCGCGTGCGCAACTACCTGTGGGTGCAGGTCTAATATTTCTTTCATATTGCGGTATTGTTCTTTCACAACAAAATCTGCTTTTGCACCCGGAAATTTTTCAAGTGCCCATTCCATTCTGTCGCGTAAAAAATTTTCATACGCTTCAAGCTTAGCTGTTATGAAATCCCGGATAATAAATTGCACACTCACCTTTTCTGCAATGCCTTCGATATGTACCGGATGCACAAAGCCATAACGGCCATCCGTTGTTTCCGGCGATAATTCATCATTTGGCAATAACGCTAAAAAATATGCCGATACTTTTAATGCATTCACCAGCTTATCTTTTGCCGCACCCGGATGTGCACTGATTCCATGAAATGTAACCGTAACAGCATCCGCAGAAAAATTTTCATCCTCCAGGCTGCCCCGTTCCCCGCCATCAAGTGTGTAGGCAAAATCAGCACCCAGTTTTTTCATATCTGCTTTATCAACACCACGCCCCACTTCTTCATCTGGCGTAAAAAGAATTTTTATCGTTCCATGTTTTATTTCGGGATGCAGCCGTAAATATTGTATAAAATCCATAATCACCGCAAGTCCTGCTTTATCATCAGCGCCGAGTAAAGTTGTACCCGATGCAGTAATAATATCTTCACCCAGTTTTTCTTTCAGGTATGGATGATCAGCGACATTAATAATCTGTGCAGGATCGTCCGGCAATACGATATCCTCACCGTCAAAATTTTTATGCAGGATGGGTTTCACGCCTGCACCGCTGCAATCCGGCGCAGTATCAATATGGGAACAAAAACAAATAACCGGAACATTCTTGTCCGTGTTGGAAAGAATGCTGGCATACACGTAGCCAAATTGATCTACATGTGCATCTGCAATACCAAGCTCCAGTAATTCATTTACCAGTATACGTGCAAGATCTTTTTGCTTTTCTGTTGTAGGGTATGCAGTTGATTTTGGATCACTTTGTGTATCTACCTGGACATAACGCATTAACCGTTCTTCAGAAGTGTATGAATAATTATCAAACATAGTTGTACTTTTAACTTTATTTTTAAACCACAGAGGCCAATGAGTTTTTTTCATAGGGGCAAAGGAGGTTGATGAATTAATTACCGGTACTCCAGAATTACCTCCTACGCTCTATGGCAAATAAAAACAATGGTAAAAAAGCAAATTAACAAAAATGAAACCAGATCTCAATAATAAACCCCGCATTCCGCAAGCGTGGCTGCGCGTGTTGTTGTTTTTACTGTTCTTTTTTGCGCTTGTTATATTGGCAGGCCTTATCCTGGCAGTTGTGCTGAAAAAAATGCCACAACCTGCTGATAAAAGTGAGGCTACCCAAAGCATTTCGTATTTACAATTTATTATTACCGCGCTTATATCTTTTGCCTCTGTATGGCTGTTCAGAACACTAATTGATCGCAAATCATTTACCAGTATTGGATTTGAACTTGACAAAAATGGATCGCACGCAGGCGCGGGATTCTTCCTGGGAATTTTTTTATTATGTGCAGGCACCTGCATATTATTTTTTAGTAAGAATCTTGTTTGGACCGATATTAATTTTAATGGGAACGATTTGTTCATCAGTTTTGGACTGATGGTAATCATTGCTTTTTCTGAAGAGATTGTGTTCAGGGGCTACGTACTAAATAATCTACTCGAATCATCAAATAAATGGCTGGCATTGCTTATTTCTGCCTTAATATTTGCGCTCGCCCATTCAGCCAATCCTGACTTTTCAATTGTCGGTGCCTGTAATATTTTTATCGCAGGTATTTTGCTCGGTGTTAATTATATCTATACAAAAAATCTCTGGTTTGGCATCATGCTGCATTTTACCTGGAATTTTTTCCAGGGGCCGATTCTTGGTTACGATGTAAGCGGATTGAAACTTCAAAGCCTTTTTCAACATGAGATACAAGGCAATATTTTACTAACGGGTGGTAAATTTGGGTTTGAAGGGTCGCTGGTTGCAACCATTCTTTGCGCGCTGGCAGTTGGCGTGATAATTTGGGTGTATGAGAAAAAATATACTTCTTTGCCATCAACCCAAAATAGCCTGCCGGGTTAATGGATAACTTATCAGGAACAAAAAAGGTTCATAGTTTCTGCACGCTGCATAACTATGAACCCAATATAATAAACCGAAAATTTACGGCATTATAATCAATGATTTTGCGGCAACTATTTCTACCAGCTCCAGGTCAAAAACCAGGTCATGCCCTGCCAGCGGATGGTTCGCATCGAGCGAAATAATATCATCTTTTACGTCTGTGATTACTACTGGTATAACTTGTCCGTCGCCACTTGTCATATTCAATTGCATACCCACTTCAGGTTCCATTTCAGGAGGAAAATTAGACCTTGGAAATTCTACCAGCATGCCTTCATTTACAGGCCCGTATGCTTCGTCTACCGGGATATTAATTGTTTTTTTATCGCCTACTGTCATACCAGTAACGCCATCATCAAAACCTTTAATAACCATCCCGCTGCCCACTTCAAATTCTAATGGATCACGGCCTTCGCTACTGTCAAATGTTGTTCCATCTGTCAGCCGGCCATGATAATGTACTTTAACTGTATCGCCGCTTTTTACGGTTTGCATAAACTAATTTTTTAAAATAATAAGTATGTGTTCGCATTAATTCTTTTCAGATCAGCACTGGTTACCGGCACACTTCAGCGGTTGAAGCACAGAGGAACAGCAGCAAAATAAAAAGACGATTTTAGTCCCGAAAGTAAGGCAATGTTTTACAATTTCCATTAAATTTTTTACCAATCTTTCGTGGTATTATTTACCCATTTCTTAATTGCAAATGCATCAGTTAATTATATATACTTGCACCCCAAGAGGTGACATAACCAATTCCTGTCTTTACAATATCTTCGCATTCATGTTAGCACAATCATCTCCGCGGATTATTTTTATGGGCACACCTGAATTTGCCGTTGCTTCCTTAGATGCATTGGTGAAAGCAGGTTATAATATTGTTGGGGTAATTACGGCAGCCGATAAGCCCGCCGGGCGTGGAATGAAACTTACTGAAAGTGCTGTAAAAAAATATGCCGCTGACAGCGGGTTGCATATCCTGCAACCGGAGAAATTAAAAAACCCTGCGTTTATTGAAGAATTAAAGGCGCTGCATGCAGACATACAGGTGGTAGTAGCATTTCGTATGCTGCCTGAAATAGTATGGGATATGCCGTCCCTGGGCACAATTAACCTGCATGGATCTTTATTGCCCCAGTACCGCGGCGCGGCGCCTATTAACTGGGCTGTTATCAATGGAGAAAAAGAAACGGGCGTTACCACTTTTAAACTACAGCATGAAATTGATACCGGTAATATTTTATTGCAGGAAAGCTTTCCCATTGGAGAAAATGAAACTGCCGGGGAAGTGCATGACCGGATGAAAGGAATTGGCGCGGCATTGCTTGTAAAAACAATCAGGGGACTGGTTGCAGGAACTTTACAAGAGCAGCCTCAATCGTCCGTCGTCAGCCGTCAGTTGTCGGTTAAAGACGCTGAATTAAATCCTCACGATTCACCACGACCGCCGCACAATCTCAGGCATGCCCCTAAAATTTTTACAGAAACCTGTAAAATTAACTGGAATAAATCTGTGGATGAAATTCATAATTTAATTCGCGGCCTCTCTCCTTTTCCGGCAGCTTTTACTTTTCTGAGTAACAAAATGCTGAAGGTGTATTCAGATAAAAAAGAAACAGCAGTCCCTTCTGCAGCACCTGGAGAATTTCTTACTGATAATAAAACCTATTTAAAATTTGCTGCTGCAGATGGTTATACCCATGTAACAGAAATACAATTAGAAGGAAAAAAGAAAATGATGATTGACGAATTTTTGAGGGGCTACCGTTTTTAGTTTGAACCACTTTAGTTTGAACCACAGAGACATCTTGACACCGGGGCACAGGGAGTTGGTAAAATATTTCTTAACGTGCATTTTTTCAAAAACAATTACCTATTTAGCAATCCACGACGGGTCAAACTTTTTTGCTTGCGGCCCGATTCTTCCAATATTAAAATTGACCGCTTTCTTATTTCCATCATTACTTGAATAATTGTCGATCGCCAGGCAGAAAGAAATGAGTAGAAGTTTATCGCAATCCTTATTGGCAGTAATTTTATAATTATCCCCATTGAACCAGGTCACCGCTTTTTGATCCCACCAGGCAACCTGGAGATCATTTCTATAAACAGAATGTTTTCTGCCGCGGTGCGCATAAATATCATATAAATCAGGTCCGCAAATACATTGAAAATGTCCTTTCCAGAAAGATTTGGTCACAAGCTGGTATGTGTTGCCATCCTTTTTTGTGATATTAAATTTAGCAGTAAAGAATGCAAATTTTCTTTTGATCGTTACGAGCGAAAAGTCGCTGTTTAAATCGAACAAATTAATTTCAGCAAAGAGCCTGAATATTTTTGCAGCTGCATGGTGTGTCTGAATTCCATCAGTAAAAATTTGGTATTTGTCTCCAATTGAAATTTTCTTTTGATTAATATCGATATCCATAGCTTGAAATTAATACCTGACTTCTACACTAAATTTTACACCCGTTGCATCCATTTGCGCGGCGGCTGCATCGCTTATTCGTACAACCAACCCTACACTTTCTTTCATCTCAGGCAAGCTGCCCAACACTTTCGCAAATACGGTTTTTCCTGAAACAGGATTGTTTACTTTTACAATCGTTCCCACGGGAACATTATTTACCAATGCATAATATTTTCCATCACTCCAACCGCTGGTGCTTTTAAAAATACCGGCATTGCCGCTAATTGATTTTCCAGATTCTTCATACTGCGCCCGGAAATAACTCAACTTGCTATCAGTTGCCGGCGCAGCATTTACCGAAGTAGTATTAACAGCGGGTGTAACAGGTGTAGTTATGACAGGCCGGGGTTCTTCTTTTTTGGGAAAGCTATTTTTTGCCAATGCAGGATCTGCATCAGGCACTGTCACTGGTTTCTTACTATCGTTTACTTCAGATTTTTTTTCATCCTGCTTTTTCTGTTCCGGTGCAGTCACAGGTATCGTAATAACAGGAGATGCAATTTTTGTTTGGCCTTTTGAGGCGAGCGCAGACTGACCAGTTTTAACTTTAAGGTATCCAACAATTAATACAACGCCCGCTTTTGCCTGATCTTTATTTATGTTGTTCCATTTCTCCAGGTTTTCTACCGGAACTTTATTATAGTTAACACTGACCCGGTACAGCCATTCTTTTGGCTGTATCGTATGATGAACAGGAACGAACACTTCATCTGCTTCCTTATGACCATCCTGCGAAAAATTCTCCGCCGTTAACGGGACTTTTAGCGTTTGACCGATTGCCAAAGCTTTGTCCAAACTCAAATGATTGTACGGCGCCAATTGTTTTGGACTAGCATTATAAATACGTCCTACACTATACCAATTTTCTTTGGCCTGCACAGTATGTACAACATACAGATTAGGCGAAACACCCTGTACCTGCAAATCATTTTGCTGCGCCAGACTCACTTGCGCAGTCAGCATACATAAAAAAATAAGGAACCATTTATTTATCATCGTTGTATTTTAAGTTTTAGCATTGCAAATATGAAAACTTTTTATCCAAATTTGGCAAAATTAAAGCTAAAATGTGCTGGGTCTTTGTCCCGCGGTGCTTTCATGTACGCGGTACAGCCTGTATTTTATGTGTTTTGTTTTATTATCCGCCATTCTTTTGGATAATAATTGTTAAAACGGTTTGGCAAAATTTTTATCCATCCCAGATTATAACTATCATAACCAACGATGGCCCAGCCGCGGTGGTTTGTATGTAGTGGCATTTCGTCCCTGCGCAAATATTGCACAGCCTGCTGGCTGTTCAGTTCAATACGGGCTATACTTTTATTGATAACCGAGCTAAGCGCCAATGCATGATCAGGTATCAAATCCTTACCCGCTAATTTACCCACCCTTACACCTGCTTTCTTAATGTATACAGCAGATTGCAACACCGGTATTTCCTTTTCCAATACGGATGGCAACGCAATAATATCATCTTTCTGTTTAAACAAAATAACATCAGCATCATGTTGCAACCAGGTTCTTACAATCATTTCCTCCGCTTTACTTAATCTTTCTATTTTATTTTTGCCAGGCTTTGTTCCCGCAAAATCAGCTCCGTGCTTTTTTTGCACCAGGCCAATAAAAAAACCTTCGCCTCTTATTTTATCCGGATAAAAACGATATCCGTGTGCGTGGCTTTTTTCAGAAATGGTTTCTATAATCTGCCATTCCCTTTCAATTTGTAATTTTTTAGGTTCTGCTTTAAATGCTTCGCAGATCCAATCCAGTATCATTTCATCTTCTTCTTTTGAATAGGAACAGGTAGAATAAATTAAAATACCTTCTTGTTTTAATGCAGGCCAAACATCTGCGAGAATGCGTTGCTGGCGCTGACTGCAAAGCTGCACGTTGCTTTCACTCCATTCATTAACAGCTTCGGGATCTTTTCGGAACAAGCCGCTGCCGCTACAGGGTGCGTCAATCAGAATCACATCAAAATAATTTTCCAATCGTGCAAAATGAGCAGGGTCATTATTTGTAACCACTACATTCGCAGCTCCCCATTTTGTTATATTTTCCTCTAATACCACTGCGCGGGATTTTATGACTTCATTACTAACCAATAAACTTTCTTTGTTGATGAGTGATTGCAACAAAGTTGATTTGCCACCAGGTGCTGCACAAAGATCCAACACACGCAGTGGCTGAGAAAGGTCAACAGTTTGCTTCAGGGCCTGTTCTACAAACATAGAAGACGCTTCCTGCACATAATAAGTTCCTGCGTGAAAAAGCGGATCAAAAGTAAATGACGGCCGTACCGGAAGATAATAACCGGCTGAAGACCAGGGAACGGGAGTGGTAAGTCGTGAGTCGTGATCGGTTTGCGGCAAATGTTTCGCGGGATTGATGCGGATAGAGGTTACCTGTTCACCGCTTTCATGAACAGCGGTAAATGCCTTTTCATCAAAGCCAGGAACATCCTGTAACGATGCCAGAAATTGTTTGGGAAGCGTCAAATGTTTTTTGTAAAGATAACTTGCTAAACATTCTTTATTTCAGCAATTAAATCCTGCAATACTTTTTTGGCATCGCCAAACAGCATAGAAGTTTTTGGACGAAAGAAAAGATCGTTTTCAATACCTGCATAACCGGGTTTCATGCTGCGTTTGTTTACGATACAATTTTTGGCAAGTTCAACATCCAGTATCGGCATACCGTAGATAGGTGATGCGGGATCAGTTTTGGCAGCCGGGTTTACAACATCATTTGCCCCCAGGATCAATACTACATCCGTAGTGGAAAATTCATCATTGGCCTGTTCCATTTCCATTAATTTATCATAGCTCACATCCGCTTCAGCCAGCAACACATTCATGTGACCGGGCATACGGCCCGCTACCGGGTGAATGGCATATTTTACTTCAACGCCTTTATCTTCCAGCAACTTCTCCAACTCGTGACAAGCATGCTGCGCCTGTGCTACCGCCAATCCATAACCGGGAACGATGATTACTTTTTTTGCGTAACTCATGAGCATCGCGGTATCACTCAAACTAATTTCTTTGTATGCACCCTGCTCTTGTGAACCAGTTGTGCCTGCTGCTGCCTTTGCACCAAACGAACCAATCAAAACGTTGGTCAGGGAGCGGTTCATGGCCTTGCACATTAATATTGTCAGCAATGTACCAGCTGCACCAACCAGGATTCCACCGGTGAGCATTGCTTTATTATTATACAAAAAACCACCACAGGCTGCTGCTATACCGGTAAAAGAATTGAGTAAAGAAATCACTACGGGCATATCAGCGCCGCCAATGGGAAGAACGAAGAATATACCATAAATAAAAGCAAAAGTTACAGTTATAAAAAAAGGGACAACCGCATTTGAAACATTAGCCGTATAAGCAAGAATGGAAAATAAAATAGCCAATCCCAGTATGACAAGATTTATTATGTGCTGACCCTTAAATGAAAAATCTTTAACCTTTCCATTTAACTTACCCCAGGCAATGGCGCTACCTGCAAAGGATACCGTGCCTATGATTGTACCAGCAATAATTGTTACATATTCACCCGCTGGTACAACATCGGAAAAGAAAGTAGAATCAAGCATTTTGTTTGCCTGGAAGAGATGATTAAACTCAACGATACTTATCAATGCCGCACAAGCTCCACCCATTCCATTAAATAAACTTACCATCTCGGGCATGGCGGTCATCTTAACTTTTTTAGCCGCCATGGTACCAGCGATGCCGCCAATCACGAGCGCAGCAAATATCCACCCGTAGTTATGTAAGGCATGGCCATCACCATCTTTATATAAAAAAATGGTTCCGAAAATTGCAATCGTCATGCCGCCCGCAGCAATTAAATTTCCTCTTCTTGCAGTTGCCGGATTAGATAACATTTTCAATCCCAGTATAAATGTGACTGAAGCAATCAAATAACAAAGAGTAAGTATGTTTAATTCCATAATTAATTTTTCAACCAAAGACTTTTTCACGCCCGCCTGAGTGCCGAAGTCGGGCAGGCAAAGACAGCTAAGAAATAAAGACGCAAAGAATCAGTCTGCAAATCGAATTATCCCATCATTCCCACTTATCCCACAAATCTCAGTTCAGACAATCCCATTCAGACAACTATTTCTTCTTTTTAAACATTTCCAGCATACGATCGGTCACAACGAAACCGCCCACCACATTGAGTGTTCCTAATATCACCGCGAGAAACCCTAAAATCAATGCTACATCATTGTCAGCTTCCGCTTTTCCCATTACAATGATGGCGCCGATGATGACCACGCCGTGAATGGCGTTGGCACCACTCATTAATGGTGTGTGCAGCACGCCGGGCACGCGGCCTATTACTTCTATCCCTAAAAAAACCATCAGCACAACAATGTAAATCATTTGCTCGTGTGCATATACCCAATCAAGAATGTCCATATTGTCTATTTAAATTATCCAATCTATATAAAACACCTGGCAAACACGAAGGTCTTCCTCAACGTAATCGGCAGCAAGCCCGGCCCCTGAAGTATTTAGCCAATCAATTGCTTCACGCGATCATTCACTACCACTCCGCCATGTGTAATGCAACTTCCTTTCACCAAATCATCTTCCCAATTTAAATTCAGCTTTCCTTCTTTATCAATAATCAGCTGTAAAAAATTCAACACATTTTTCCCGTATAATTTGCTGGCATCTGATGGCATCGTTGACGGAAATGCTGAATTACCAACAATGGAAACACCGTTGTGGTAAACCGTTTCATTATTTTTTGTAAGTTCTGTATTACCACCGGTGGCAGCTGCCAAATCAATGATTACTGAGCCTTTTTTCATGGCGTCTATCATAGGTGCCGTAACCAGCACTGGTGCCGGCTTTCCTGGTATTTGCGCAGTAGTAATCACAATATCAGCTTTTGCAATACGCTCCTCAATCTTCTGTTTTTGTTTTTGCAAGAAATCGGTTGATTGTTCAACGGCATATCCCCCTGCTTTACTTGCATCTGCAGCGCCTTCTACTTCTACAAATTTTGCACCGAGGCTCATCACTTCTTCTTTTACTGCCGCCCTTGTGTCAAACACTTCCACTACTGCGCCTAACCGTTTCGCTGTTGCGATGGCCTGTAATCCTGCAACCCCTGCACCCAGTATCAATACTTTGGCGGGCGGAATGCTACCGGCCGCTGTCATAAACATGGGAAAATATTTTGGAAAAATGTTGGCCGCATATAATACCGCTTTGTACCCCGCAATATTAGCCTGGCTGCTTAACACATCCATGCTTTGTGCACGTGTGGTGCGTGGCAACAAGTCTAAACTGAAGCTGGTGATACCGTTGGTAGCCCAGGCTTGCATTTGCTGGAAATTAAAGAGTGGCTGATATACGCCGACGAGAATGCGTGAATTGGGGATTGGGAACTGGGTGGCTGGTATTTGTATACTCAATATTATTTCTGCAGTATCAATTATATCCGTAGCTGATTTTATTTGCGCCCCGGCTTTACTATAATCATCGTCCGATGCAGATGCTTTTATCCCGGCACCAGCTTCTATTAAAACGATTATGCCTTTTTTTGTGAGTGCCGCTACTGATTCTGGCAATAATGATACACGCGTTTCAAATGCTGGTTCCTGCAAAACTCCAATTATCATAGTCTATTGTTCTGCTGGTAAGATAATAAGATTTTTTTAGTATCCCTATTTATAAGAGGTGATTAAAGGTTAAAACCTGATTACAAAATGCTGCTTTATCTTAAAATCGCTGCTAAAAAAAATCAATCCGATGAAAAAAAGATCGATTGTGAGCAATACATCCGGATGGTTCTTCATTTCAGCCCAGGCATCTTCCATTCCTTTGCTCCAATGTATATCGTCAAAAATTAAAATGGACGGCCTGTTTGTCTTCTTCAGCAGTTGCTTAAAATAACGGATGGTAGGCTCTTTGCGATGGTTGCCATCAACAAAAGCAAGATCAATACCGGCAAGCTTTTCCAGCGTTGGCACCAGCGTTTCATCAAAGTTTCCCACAATCGTTTCAATATTTTTAATGCCCAGCGAAGCAAAATTTTCCATCGCTGTTGCTGCAACAGCAGGTGCGCCTTCACAAGTAAAAAGTGCAGACTTTAGATTGCCCGTTGCCAGGTAAGCAGACGATAATCCGAGTGATGTACCCAATTCAATAATAGAAAGGGACTGGTAATAATTGGCTATTCTAAATAATAGCTGGCCAAGTTTTTTGGATTTGGCAGCACGCCTGCTGATGTCAGCAACACGCCGTTGCTTTTTATTTCCGGCTACTGAACCCGCCCCAAAATCTTCCACTTCCAGCAAACGGTTATCCAGCAACATCCTGTTGCGGCAATTTTCAATTTTATCGTATGGATAAAAATTCCTTTGATCATTCAGTACATGTGTAATAAAATCAAAAACGAATGGTGAATGAATGCCATGCCCTTTTCCGCTGGAAGCAGTAAGATAATAGCGTATGTATTTGGCAGCAAGCCTGAACGGAGCGTACAACTGGAAATTAAATTAGTAATTGATAATTGAATACATCATGTGACGGATGCGATAATCTGAAATGTACTAAGAAAAAATTGAGCACATTCGTCACATTTTCACACTGGTTTACACATTTTTCTTCCACACCTGGAAGCTATACGCATATTGATGTTTGTCATCAGCGGCGAAATCAATATTGGAAAACAAATGCCATTCTTTTTCACTAAATACCGGAAAAAAAGCATCCCCCTCAACCTTTGTATGCACGCGCGTTAACACTATCTTATCAGCGATGGGTAAAGATTCTGCGTATACTTTACCTCCACCTACTATAAAAGTTTCTTTTGCATCTGTTGTGCCGGCGATTTGAATTGCTTCCTCTAAACTTCCTGCTGTTCTTATTGATCCTTTGGGTTGTAAAGATTCCGGATGATTGGTAATAACAATATTGAACCTTCCACCAAGCGGTTTATTTTCCAGCGACTCAAATGTTTTTCTGCCCATAATAACCGGCATGCCCCAGGTCGTATTTTTAAAAAAGCGCGTGTCATTTGGCAGGTTCCAGACAAGTTTGTTCTGCAGGCCAATGACGTTGTTTTCCGATGCGGCTGCTACCAGGGTTAATATCATAATGCTGAAAATAATAAATGAACAATTGTTTCAGGCAGCTGTTTCAACTGTGTGGCGCACGACACTATACTGCTACAGGCGCCTTTATTGCCGGGTGATACTGATAATTCTCCAACGTAAAATCTTCAAATTTAAATTCAAATAAATCTTTTACCGCCGGATTGAGTTTCATAACGGGTAAAGGAAACGGCGATCTGCTCAACTGCAATTGAACCTGTTCCATATGGTTGTTATAGATGTGCACATCACCAAAAGTATGAATGAAATCTCCTGGTTCCAGATCACATACGTGTGCCATCATTAAAGTGAGTAAAGCGTAAGAAGCAATATTAAACGGGACGCCTAAAAAAACGTCCGCACTGCGTTGATATAACTGGCAGCTTAACTTGCCGTTGGCAACATAAAACTGAAAAATGGTATGACAGGGCATCAGCGCCATTTCAGACAGTTCAGCAACATTCCAGGCGCTCACTATCATACGCCTGCTATCGGGATTATTTTTTATTTGTTTCAGAACGTCTGCGATCTGATCATACGTCTTTCCATCTGCGCCTTCCCAGCTGCGCCATTGTTTGCCATATACAGGTCCAAGCGCTCCGTTTGCATCGGCCCATTCGTCCCAAATACGTACGCCATGTTCTTTTAAATATGCAATATTGGTCTCCCCTTTCAGGAACCATAAAAGTTCGTAAATAATACTTTTCAGGTGCAGTTTTTTTGTAGTAACCAGTGGGAAGCCTTTCTGCAAATCAAACCGAATCTGGTACCCAAAACAGCTGGTCGTACCCGTACCGGTACGATCAGTTTTAGAAACGCCGGCATCAATTATATGCTGTAGTAACTGCTGGTATTGCTGCATACGCGCAAGTTACTATGGAATCTGGAATTTCTGCATGCCCGGTAAACGATGTGGGGAAACTGTGGATTGAAAAACCTATGTTTTCCGCTGTGATGCAATTTTTCTACAAAAAATAGCTATTCCAGACTTCGCAAACCAGCAGTTTAAATTATTTTTTAAACGGCTTGTTAAGATAATTTATGACCGCTTAAATTTTTGAGCACACCCTTCAATACAAATATTGATTGCATCACTTAGCGTTAATGTATGCTTCACCAAATCCAGTGTATAAAAATAAAGAAGTGCATCCTGCCCGGGCTGTTTGTTGAACTTTATATGGTTACTGTCTACTAAACCGTAATACAAAACCGACGTAAATGGCGATAAATTACTGCTAAAAGTTCCGTCTGCTTTTAATTCAATAAATTGATTGGAGGTTATAACAGGTTGCCAGTTTGCAGGTCCGCCAATGCTAAAATAGTACTCAGCGTATGTCCATTTGCCTGTAATGGAAGATGACGCAATATTTGCGCTACCAATCGCTGATTTTTTACAACCATTATTTAGCAGGCCGAAAGAAACTACACCTATTAATATATATAAACGACACTTCATAATTCACTTTTAGTGCTGACCAGCATTATCAATCATCCGTTGCATGTAAGCACCAGATAAATTAAAGAATAAAAAATATACGGCACTTATTTTGTTAAAAACCCATTTGAATCTCTGTAACAACTGTCAAAAGAAATCCTGGCTACAGAAACCATTAAAGTGTATGTGACTGCCCAGGGATTGTAAAACAATTTTATTATTAATTTTATGAAAAAAAGTATTGTGATTATCCTGTTATTAGCAGGAACTGCCAGTTTTGCGCAGCATTTTGATCTGGGTATTAAAGGTGGCGCCAACATCAGCAATTTTACGGGCAGCAGTAATGTAAATGACGTAAAAGCAAGTACCCTCGTAGGGTTTCATGCTGGTATTTTTCTTGGCTTGTATTTGGGTGATCATTTTTCCATCCAGCCGGAGGCCTTGTTTTCCACGCAAGGTGCAAAAATTGAAGATGGAACAACCAAGGATGATTACAAATTAACGTACATCAACGTTCCAGTACTGGCGAAGTACCGGTTTAATGGCGGATTTTATCTTGAAGCAGGTCCGCAGATTGGATTTAATGTTCATTCTACTGTAGCGGGAAACAGTGAAGACTTTGCTAAAAGCACTGACCTGGCAATTGCAGGAGGCCTGGGATATAGCAGTTCAATAGGCCTGGGCATCGGTGCACGTTATGTAGCGGGTCTTTCTAAAGTGGGTGATTTTAACGCCTCTACTACAAGACCGGATTATAAAAATGGAAATATTCAAATCAGTCTTTTTTATACCCTTTTTAATGGACATAAAAAATAGTGGTTCGAATTAAAAACTTTTTTCAGGGTACAACAACTATATATTTATTCAGAAAGGATCTGTCTCTTATGACGGATCCTTTTTTATTAAATGAATACCTTTAATTATGTTTTGTAACGATGAATTAGGCCGGTGATCTTATATTGCACGTCTTTGAATTTCCTTTTTTATAAGCAACAGTTCTCTGCCTGTTTGTCCGCTGACAGAACTGTTTTCATGGGCCCGCCGCATCAGGTAAGGTATAACGTCTTTGATTGGCCCAAAAGGTAAATATTTACTTACTTTGCATCCGGCCGCCGCCAGGTTAAATGTAATATTATCACTCATTCCATATAATTGACTGAAATGCACATGCGGATGATTGAGCGGGTATCCCTTTTGCTGCATTAGTTGCGTAGTATATAAATTACTGTTTTCATTGTGCGATGCAACTATAAATGCGATGCGGTCAATATGCTGAACACAAAAAGCCAATGCCGTATTATAATCGTTATCAGTAGCGTCTTTACTATCTTGAATGGGCGATGTATAATTCATTTCTACCGCTCTTCTGCGTTCTTTCTCCATGTAGGCACCGCGAACAAGTTTAGCACCCAGAATAAAACTTTTGTCAAAGGAGGCGTCATAAGAATCTTTCAAAAACCTTAATCGATCATGACGGTATAACTGGATTGTATTGTACACTACTGCGTTCACCGTATTAAATTGTACCATCATCAAAATAGTCAATACATCCACCGGATCCTGTATCCATGTTTCTTCTGCATCTACCAGCACGCCAATTTTTTTATCAGCGGCTGTTTTACAAATGCGTTTCATTCTTTCATGCACGCGTTGCCATTCTTTTTCTTCTTCAGCTGTAAGCGTTTCCAAAGCTTTTACATAACGCTTCATCAGGCTTCCCGCATTTTGCTCTACGCTTTTATCAAGTTTTTCCAGCAGGCCAAAACGCGCAATACCTGTAACCTTAA
>JBDUAY010000447.1:0-4795 GCA_040004415.1 Bacteroidota bacterium
GTTCAGCTAAACAACGTTCCAATGATAACTGGATTTTCTTTGTTCGGATTGATCCGCATCCCACCAACCTTTATTCTTATAAGCCCTGGTTCAGACATGATAAGCCAATGTTATTGGTTAATCAATGTATGTTTTAATTGATTTAGGAGCCTGCAGTATATTACATTGGACTCCGCCGGAGCCGACCTTCTCTTTTTGTTTTTCTACAAACAGGTAGCTCCTGCCGGAGCAAAAGTTCAGCTAAACAACGTTCCAATGATAACTGGATTTTCTTTGTTCGGATTGATCCATATCCCATCAATCCTTTAATCCCATAAATCCCGGTTCAGACAAAATCTTCAGTTAAAAATGAACGGCCGTACTTTTCTTTACACTTAGACCGTTATATTTGCCCCACTTTTTCAAAACCAATCCATTATGACTTTTAAACGAGTAAACAATATTACAGGCTGGATTATCTGCGCGATTGCCTGTACCGTGTACGTGATGACCATGGAAGCGACCGGCAGCTTCTGGGATTGCGGAGAATTTATTTCCAGTACGTTTAAAATGCAAATCCCCCACCCGCCCGGGGCGCCTTTGTTTGTAATGCTTGGCCGCATGTTTATTGTTGCCTTTCATGGCTTGTTTGGCAGCGGCCCTGAAAACGCCGCGCGTTCCGTAAATTTTATGACTGCTATGGCCAGCGGTTTTACCATCCTTTTTTTATTCTGGAGCATCACCCACTTTGCCAGGAAAATTGTTATCACCAACCCGAATATTAAGCCTACCAACGACCAGCTTTTTTCTATTATGGCTGCCGGTGCTGTTGGCGCACTGGCCTATACTTTCAGTGATTCGTTCTGGTTTAGCGCTGTAGAAGGTGAAGTATATGGTATGTCTTCTTTATTTACCGCCCTCGTCTTCTGGGCCATCCTCAAATGGGAACACAATGCCGATAACCCCGGCGCCGATAAATGGATCATTTTTATCTTTTTCCTGATGGGTCTTTCCATCGGCGTTCACCTGCTGGGTATATTAACCATTCCCGCTATTGTAATGGTGTATTATTTTAAACGATATAAAACCACGCTTTGGGGAACCATCTGGGCTTTTTTTACCGGCTGTGCCATTACAGGCTTCATGCAAAAAGTAATGATCCAGTACACAGTTGCAGGCGCTGGTAAGTTCGACATCTGGTTTGTAAATAGTTTTCACCTGCCATTCTTCAGCGGATTTATATTTTTCTTTGTTTTGCTGGCCGTTCTTTTCTATTTCGGCCTTCGGATAGCAAAAAAAAGAAATTGGAATTTTCTGATGCTCGGTATCTGGTCGGCTATATTTATGCTGATGGGTTACTCAACCTATATTACTACCATGATACGTTCCAACGCAAACCCGGCGGTGGATATGTATAATGTAGACAATCCGAACTCACTGGTAGGTTATCTCGGCCGCGACCAGTACGGTGATTTCCCATTGATATATGGCCAGGTCTTTACCGCACAGCCGGAGAGTTATGAGGAAACGGACATGAAATACACCAAAGCCAAAAACAGCTATATTGAAATCGGCAAAGATCAAAAGCCTGTTTACAATGCGGATGATATGATGTTTTTTCCGCGTGTGTGGGATGCCAGCAACGACCAGGGCCACGCTACTTTCTATAAAGATTATTTAGGCCTTGCCGATGGCGAAAAGCCAGGTTTTGGAGATAACCTCAGCTTCTTTTTCAAGTACCAGCTTGACTGGATGTATGGCCGTTATTTTATGTGGAATTTTGCAGGTAAGCAAAATGATATCCAGGGCTTTGCACAGGGTAACCCGAGAGATGGCAACTGGCTCACCGGCATACCGCTGATTGACAATGCCCGGCTGGGTAACCAGGATAATATGCCCGACAGCATTAAACACAATAAAGCACACAATACTTTATATGGATTGCCATTTATTCTTGGTTTGATAGGAATGGTATTCCATTATTTTAAAAACAGGAAGGATTTCCTGATCGCGGGATTGTTGTTCTTTTTTACAGGTCTTGCCATTGTACTATATCTTAACCAGGCTGGCAACCAGCCGAGAGAACGTGACTATGCCTATGTAGGATCGTTTTATGCCTTTGCCATTTGGATCGGTCTCGGCGTGCTGCAAATAAAAGAATGGTTGCAAAACAAACTCAGCGAAAGTATTTCCGGTATTATCGCTTTTGCGGCATGCATGCTCGCAGTGCCTGTTTTAATGGGTCAGCAGGAATGGGACGACCATGATCGCAGTAAAAAAGTGTTGGCAAGGGATCTGGCAAAAGACTACCTGGAAAGTTGCGCGCCCAATGCTATCTTATTTACCTATGGTGATAATGATACCTACCCGCTCTGGTATGCACAGGAAGTAGAACACATCCGCCCCGATATACGCGTAATTAATAACAGTTTGCTGGGCATCGATTGGTACATCAATCAATTGCGTTATAAAGTAAATGAAAGTGATTCTATCGATGTTATTTGGGATGAAGAAAAAATACAGGGTAATAACCGTAACTATGTTTACATCAACCCAAGACAGGATCTGAGCCAAACATCTTATTATGATGTTTACCAGATAATGAAAGATTTTGTTGGCAGCGACGACCCGGATAAAAAAGTTACTACCCAGGCAGGAGAAGCGCTGAGTTACTTGCCTACGCGCAGGTTAAAAATTGCAGTAGATGAAAAAACCGTTCGCGCAAATGGCACTGTAAATCCAACTGATACGGTCGTATCTGAAATTGATTTTGAGCTGGCGAAGAACAAAAATGTATTATTTAAAAATGACCTGGCCATCATCAATATTATAGCAGCCAATAAATGGAAACGTCCTATCTATTTTACTGCGCCCAATACCGGCCAGGAGTTGGGACTCTCAAATTACCTGCGTAAAGATGGATTGACATACAGGCTGGTACCGGTTAAAAACAATAACGGTATCAATATTGACTGGGTAGTAGATAAACTGATGCACAAATTTGCATTCGGCAGCGCCAACATAAAAGGCGTTTATTTTGATGAACAAAATCGTGTGCATTTGAACAGCATCCGCCAAACGTATGCAGACGGAGCAGCAGGCATGGCCGATATTGGTAAAAAAGATCAGGCAATTGTGCTGTTGGATAAAGCTGATAAAGGCATACTCGAAGAAAACATGCCTTATGCCATGGTGAGCAGCCGCAACCAGCATGATTATTTCTCGTTGCGTTTCCTGGAAGCGTGTTATAAAGCTGATTATAAAAAACTGGCGGCGCATGTTTCACAGGCGTTACACAAGGACCTTGAACAGCAAATGAAATATTACCAGTCCTTGCCGGAAAGCAAGCAGCAAACCATGCAATCAGAAGCGCAAAGTGCTCAGCAAATGATACAAATGCTTACGATGATGGAGTCGCAATACAAAGGCAGTAGTTTGCAGGGTGGTAATGCTGAAATGGAAAAGATCATCAGCAATGGAACTGATAGCAATGACAAAAAGAAGCCAGCTAAATAATTGCTACTAACATAATTTCTCATTGTAAGAGCCCCGCCCAACAAGCGGGGCTCTTTTATACAACCAATTTGTATTTATGTTGTTATGTTAGGGAGCTGTTCGCCATTGACTGTACGCGTTAGTCAATTACAACGGCATCTTAAATTTAATCCACAACCAACAGCTAATCGCTAAAAGCTAATAGCTTGGTAGATAAAAGTTGTAAATTACAGCATATGAGAGGCTATTTTTTTTCAAAATTTGATGAAAGCGGGGATGGTAAAACTGCATTTGATAAACTAATGGAATTGTTTATGCAACTGCTAACTTATACCAGCGGTGATGTAGGTGAGGCTTTGCAATGGCTGAATGAACTGGACCGGCAGTTTGAACTTACCAGCCCGGAATATGGCATGGGTGATTTCATCGACGACTTAAAAGACAAAGGCTATATTGATGAGAACAAACAAACCGGCGAAATAAAAATCACCCCGAAAACGGAACAAGGTATCCGCAAAAAAAGCCTGGAAGAAATTTTCGGCAAACTGAAGAAAACAAAACAGGGAGATCACAACACACGCAAGCCAGGCCAGGGAGATGAGATTAGCCCGGACAGCCGCCCATACCAGTTTGGCGATATGCTGGAGCAAATTGATTTCACTGAGTCTATCCGCAACGCGCAGATCAATCATGGCCTGGATAGTTTTTCGATGCAGGAAGATGATTTGCAGATACGGGAAACAGACTTTAAATCACAGACATCCACCGTGCTGATGATTGATATTTCTCATTCCATGATTTTGTATGGCGAAGATAGAATTACACCGGCGAAAAAAGTAGCGATGGCATTGAGTGAACTGATCACTACTAAATATCCAAAAGACACATTGGATATTGTTGTATTTGGCAATGATGCATGGCCGGTAGAAATAAAAGATTTGCCCTATCTGCAGGTGGGCCCTTATCATACCAATACTGTTGCGGGGCTTGAACTTGCCATGGATACGTTGAGAAGACGCCGCAACCCGAACAAGCAAATTTTTATGATTACAGACGGTAAGCCGACTTGTTTGAAAGTGGGAAAAAAATATTATAAAAACAGTTTTGGGTTAGATAGAAAGATTACGTCGCGCTGTTTGAACCTGGCGGCACAATGTAAAAAATTAAAGATCCCTATCACTACTTTTATGATTGCTTCGGATCCCTACCTCCAGCGTTTTGTAAATGAATTTACCGAAACCAATAATGGAAAAGCTTTCTTTGCATCGCTTGATCAATTGGGTGCTTTTATCTTTAAAGATTTTGACAGCGGAAAGAGGAA
>JBDUAY010000448.1:0-4777 GCA_040004415.1 Bacteroidota bacterium
CCACCAAATATTTTTATATGACCGCATCCGCTTTCATCCAGCAGATCTTTCATGTACTTAAAAAATTCTACGTGACCGCCCTGGTAACTCGTTATCGCAATGCCCTGCACGTCTTCTTCTATGGCGCATTCTACTATTTCATGCACGCTGCGGTTATGGCCGAGATGAATAATTTCCGCGCCTTTGCTTTGCAGTATGCGGCGCATAATATTAATGGCAGCATCGTGCCCGTCGAACAAACTGGCGGCGGTTACAATTCTTATTTTATCTGGCTGGTTATCGTTCATATAAATTGATCAGGAAGACAAAAATACAATATTTGGTCAATTAAGTTAACGGTTGTTAGTCTACTTTTTAGCCTGTCTTTTTGCGATATAAGGTTGTTTTGGTTTGTTTCGCGATGCTTTTGCTACACCTGGATTTTGTACAGTTGCAACCGCAGCACATTTGTTCTACATTTAACAACTCTATTAATTCATATATGGATATAATTTTATTTGAAAAATTGCATGAAGAGGGCTTGCTGGGGGATGCATCTTTAGGAAGGATAAAAGAAGCAGAAAAAAATAAATTGTTTTCGCTCCATTGGGAGCTGAAAAGCCTTCTTTACCTCGGGGTACTATTGCTCAGCGGGGGATTAGGCGTGCTTGTTTATAAAAATATCGATACGATTGGCCATACCGCTATTTTAATTTTTATTGCTGCCATCAGCGCAGGTGGCTTTGCGTATTGTGTCAAAACGAAATTGCCTTTTTCAACTGGTAAGGTAATATCACCTAATTCTTTTTTTGATTATATCTTATTATTGGCTTGCCTGGCCTTCGTAACTTTTATTGGCTATCTGCAATACCAGTATCATTTCTTTGGTAACCGGTTCGGACTGGTCACGTTCATACCCATGGTGGTATTGTTCTTTTCGGCCTACTATTTTGATCACCTTGGTATTCTCAGCCTCGCCATAACCAGCCTCTGCGCGTGGGCGGGTATAACGGTGACGCCAATCCGCATTTTGCAAGACAATGATTTTGATAGTAACACGCTCATTTATACCGGTCTTGTAATGGGTGCGGGTTTAATAGCCCTGGGCGCTGCAACACGTATGAAAAATATCAAGGCACATTTTGGCTTTACCTATACCAATTTTGGCATGCATATCTTATTTATCAGTGTGCTTGCCGGCATGTTTAAATTTGAGAATATTTTTCTGTTATGGTTTTTGTTGCTGGTGGCAGTAGCTGTTTATTTTTACCGGGAAGCCATTCGCAGCAAATCATTTTATATTTTACTGGTGCTCACTTTGTATGGATATATTGGTGTAACCTATGTAATTATAAGATTTCTTACCTGGGGCGCCGATCTGGGAGGCATATATTTCACATTCCTGTATTTCATTGGTACCGCTGTTGGCCTAATCTTATTCCTTATCAGAATGAATAAAAAACTAAAAGCTTTATGATTGCTTATAATAATGAATGGCTGGATAACCTGCTGGTGCGTGACGAAGCAGACAAAGCCTATGAGAACGATCTGATTATCAAAGCGGAAAAGGAACAGGTGTATGTTAAATATCCTGTAGGTTTTTACACGCCCAATTTTTTCGTTCGTATCGGGTTATTTATTTTAACTGTCATCATCGTAGCATTTTCGGTTGGTTTTTTCTCTTTATTTTTTATTGATCACATGGAGCAGATAGGTGGCCTTTTTGTTTTTTTTGGATTTGCTATCTATGGCGGACTTGAATTGATGGTTAGCAAAAAGCATTATAAATCCGGGGTAGACGATGCTCTGATGTGGATGGCAGCCGGTAATATAATTGGTGGAATAAATGGACTGGGCAATATTTCACTTCAAACAAATGCTATTATTATTTTTATCGTTGCACTTTTTTTATTTATTCGTTTCACCAATGCCATCATGGGCGCCATTGCCAGCGTCGCATTTTTGGCCATTGTTTTTTTTAGCGCAATTAAATTGGGTGCCGTTGGAAAAGCCGTTACTCCTTTTATCATTATGATTTGCGCTGCCTTGCTATATTTTTTTACACAGCAATTATTGAATTCCGGCAAATGGAAATATTACGTCAACGGCTTGTTGCTGGTATCAGTTACTGCTTTGGTTTGCGTGTATGCGGCGGGTAATTATTTTATAGTAAGAGAAGCAACTGTGGAGATGTTTCATCTTGATCTGCAAGAAGGTGAAAGCATTCCCCTGGGTTGGTTGTTTTGGCTTTTCACAATAATTATCCCTGTCATATATATTTTCCGTGGCGTTCAAAAAAAGGATGCTGTTTTATTGCGTGTTGGCTTATTGCTGATAGCCGCCATTGTGTTTACGGTGCGCTGTTATTATCATTTATTGCCTGCGGAAACAGCCATGGTAATTGGTGGCATTGTATTTATTGTTGCAGCATACGCCCTCATTAAATACCTGCATGCACCTAAATATGGTTTTACCTATAACGAGCAAAAAGATAGTTTCTTCATGGATAAACTAAATGTGGAAACGCTGGTGATTGCGCAAACTTTTAGTGGTCCGTCAGTGCCTGCTACCGATAGCGGTATACAATTCGGCGGCGGTACCGGCGGTGGTGGTGGCGCCAGTGGTGAGTTTTAAGCATTGAAAATAAAGATACCGGGTCACTGGGTTACACAGAGATCAATTGCCAGTGAATCTATATGCTTGCGCAGTTCAAAACTCCTCCAAACTCCCTATTTTGCATGCACTAAAATAATTGTATGCTGAAACGATTGCTTGTGTTGCCCACTTGTTTATTTATTTCATATTTTTTACCCGCCCAGGACCCCTGGAAAATTTCTGCCACGAACATAGATCCATCACATTATTACGGCATTACGGTTGCCAATGGTATGATTGGTATTGTGAGTTCTCCTGAACCACTAAAAATAAAAGATGTTGTATTGGCCGGTGCATACGATTTATACGGTCGCGGACGTGTAAGTAACTTTTTGCGCAGTTTTAATTTGCTCAATATGAACCTCAACATTGACGGCAACCGGGTTGCAAGTGGCAATGTTACCAATATGAAGCAGGAGCTGGACATGCATCACGCAAGTTTTACTACGTCATTTGATTATGCTGATAAAGCCACCGTTACCAGCACTTATTATTCGCTGCGTCAGTTGCCTTATACCGTTTTGATGGATGTTTCTATTACTGCAAAAAAAGATATTACCGTCGGTGCCGAAAGTGTCATGGAAGCGCCGGACGCATTAAAGGAAGTGCAAAATTATTACAATGAAATCGATCGGCCGCATGTAGTTATCAGCCTGCTTACTTCTTCAGCAAAAAGCCCTACCGGCAAACTAACCATGTGTGCATCCAATACATTTTTATTCAGCGAGCCACATGGACAGGAACCCAGGGTAATACATGAAATGTGGGATAATAGTATGCACCTGATGAAATTTGGTAAAACTATTAAGGCAGGCGAAACCTACCGCTTTTCTGTTGCGGGTTCTTCTATTACGTCGGCCCATCATGACGACCCTTTAAATGAGGCGGAACGCTTAACTATTTACGCAAAACTGGAAGGTAGAGAGCGGCTCCTGCAGTTTCATAACAAAGCATGGGATGAACTATGGAAAAGCGATATTACCATTGACGGAGATCCGCAAAGTCAGCAGGATATTCACAGCATGATTTATCACTTATATTCTTTTGTTCGTGAAGGAACGGCTTTGTCGCCCTCACCCATGGGTTTAAGCGGGCTGGGTTATAACGGGCATGTATTCTGGGATTGTGAATTATGGATGTATCCGGGATTATTAGTGTTGCATCCTGAACTGGGGAAAAGTATGGTGGAGTACCGTTATGAAAGATTGGAGGCCGCAAAGAAAAATGCTTTTGGAAAAGGATTTAAGGGGGCCATGTATCCATGGGAGAGTGCTGCAAGCGGCGTAGAAGAAACGCCTGTATGGGCATTGAGCGGCCCGTTTGAACATCATATTACAGCCTGTGTTGGTATTGCCGCATGGAACTATTATTGCGTAACGCAGGATAAGGTTTGGCTGAAGGAAAAGGGCTGGCCGGTAATGTCTGCCATTGCAGATTTTTGGGCGAGCCGCGTAGAAAGAAACGGCCCCGGTAAATATGATATTAAAAACGTAGTTGCTGCTGATGAATGGGCCGAAAATGTAGACAATGATGCTTTTACAAATGCCGCTGCCAAAGCAGTGCTGCAACACGCAACAGAAGCCGCAAAAATTTTAGGGGTCGCTGCTGATCCCGACTGGATGAATGTTTCCAATAATATTCCGGTACTGCAGTTAGAAAATGGCGTTACAAAAGAACATGCATCGTATCACGGGGAAGGAATTAAACAGGCCGATGTAAACCTGCTGGCATATCCATTAAAAGAAATCATCGATCCAAAACAAATCAGGAAAGATTTAGCATATTATGAAACACGGGTGCCAAATGAAGGAACGCCAGCTATGACGCAAGCGGTATTTACCACTTTATATGCCCGGTTGGGTGATGGCGAAAAAGCGTATCATTTTTTCCAGGAGGCTTATTTACCCAATTTGAACCCGCCTTTTAGGGTAATTGCAGAAACAAAAGGTGGTACCAATCCATATTTTGCTACCGGCGCCGGTGGAATTGTTCAGGCGGTATTAATGGGTTTTGGCGGATTAGAAATCACTTCAAAAGGAATTATCCAGGTTCCGTCAGCGCTCCCGAAAAGCTGGAAGAGCCTCACCATTACAGGCATCGGTGCTGATAATAAAACGTTTACGGTAAAGCAGGGTGCGGCAAA
>JBDUAY010000449.1:0-4777 GCA_040004415.1 Bacteroidota bacterium
CAACGCAATAGCAGCAATAATAATTCTGAAAGCTTAATTGTTTTTTTGTACGATAAAATATTTTCTTCCACCAGCGCAACGCTTCCTACTTTCAACGTTTTCCCGGGTTTGCGGTTCCACAAATGAATGATAACGGGAATAGAAACACCCGCCAATGCAAAAAGCCATATTGGTTGCAACAGCTGGAACAAATCTTATTTGCTTAATTTTGATCGTTGTTTTAAAAAATCGCGCAGGGCCTGTTCTACTGGTTGCCGCGTATTCAGCATTCTGTAAAAAAAGTTTCTATTCAGCATTTTAGACCTAACGCCTGTTAAATGTTTCTCTACCTTTTCTTTATACGCCGTATTATCCTGTTGCGCATTTATTTTAATCAATTCCCCTGTTTCTAAATCTTCCAGCGCAGCATATTCACCATAATCAAATTCAAGTTCATTATTGCCCATTAAATGAAACACCACAATTTCATGCTTCATTACCGTCAGGCTTTCCAGTATATCAAAAATTTCTGCCTCCTGTTCATATAGGTCAGTAATAAAAATCACCAGTTCTTTTTTCGAAGCGCCGGAGAAAATACTTTTGTAATAAGCTGGCTTCGTATTACTTCCGGATGCTGTGATATTTTCAAGCTGGTAGTAAAATCTGTTCATGTGCTGGTAATCTCTTTTTGCCTCCAGCGAAAGCAAATGTTGACCCTGCAACACCATTAATCCTATTGCATCTCCCTGCAAACCACCTAACCAGGCCAATGATGCAGCCATGTATTTTGCGTATTCAATCTTTGTATAGCCATTGTCTGCATGATTCATGGAACCACTCGCATCAACTATAAACCGGACAGATATACTTGTTTCAATTTCCGATTCGCGGATATAATACCGGTCTGTTCTTGCATACACTTTCCAATCGAGCTGACGCAGATCATCGCCAGGCTGGTAACTACGGTACTGGTTAAACTCAATACCTTCCCCTTTAATGGTGCTTTTGTTTATGCCAGACATGAAGGCATCAACCGTCATTTTAGCTGCCAGTTGCAAATCCTTTACGGTTAATAATATTTTTGGATCGAGTAAACGGCTCATGCAATTAAATTAACGCAGCTTTGGGCCTTTCAATTATTTTTATCAATTCAGTTGTTACATCATCTGAAGAAATATTTTCAGCGTCCGCTTTAAAATTCATTAATATCCGGTGACGCAAAACAGGATAGGCCATCGCCTGCAAATCTTCCATCAGCACAGCATAACGGCCATGGAACAGCGCTCTTGCCTTGGAAGTAAGTATCAATGATTGGCCGGCCCGCGGACCAGCGCCCCACCTTACCCATTCTTTTACATAATTAATGGTGGTAGAAGATGGCCTTGTGGCACGCACCAGTTCACTAACATATTGCACCAGTATTTCATTAATGGAAACTTCACGCACCAGCTCCTGTAATTGTTTTATTTCGGCGGCATTTATTACTGCATTTATTACCGGCTTTTTTGTACCCGTTGTGCTTGTTAAAATGGCAGCTTCTTCTGTAGATGAAGGATAATCAATGGTGATGTATAATAAAAATCTATCTGACTGCGCTTCCGGTAATGGATAGGTGCCCGCTTGTTCAATGGGATTCTGCGTAGCCAGTATAAAAAAGGGTTTGTCTAGCGGATACGTTTGCCCGGCATAGGTAACAGCAAATTCCTGCATTGCTTCCAGCAGGGCAGATTGTGTTTTTGGTGGCGTACGGTTTATTTCATCTGCCAGTATCATATTGGCAAACAAAGGACCTTTGTTAAATTTAAAAAAGCGTTTACCCGTGCTATGGTCCTCTTCCAGTATCTCAGTGCCAATAATATCTGCCGGCATAAGATCGGGCGTAAACTGTATTCTTCTGAAAGACAGATCAAGCGCTTGTGAAATTGATTTAACCATCAGCGTTTTTGCCAGGCCGGGCACGCCTTCCAGCAAACAATGTCCGCCTGCAAGCAACGCAATCAGTATTTCATCCAGCACGGCATCCTGCCCAACGATTACTTTTTGAATCTCTTTTTTTAGCAATGGCAGCTTCTGTAATAAATCCTGTACAGCTTCTTCTGAATTATTCAAAACCTGAAATTTTAATTATTAATTGGCGGAAATTAAAAATAAATAAGTCAACTTGTAAATAAATTCTTCATTTCTTCCTCCCTCTCTTTTTGGAGAGGGCCGGGGTGAGGTGGCAAGCAAGCATCAGGATATGAGCAACAGGCAATTTACGTTTACCAGGTTGAGGTACCATAGTGGCGATTGGGATACTGATCAGCGGATGCCATCGAATATGCTCAATTCACTGATTGAATATACAACCATACCTGTTAACCTGCAGGAAAAAGTAATTGATTTAAGCAGTGAAGATATTTTTCAATACCCGTTTTGTTATATCAGCGGACATAAACTGGTTCAATTTGATAAACAGGAAGCCGCCAATTTTAAAACTTATATTCAGAATGGTGGTTTTGTTTTTGCTGACGACTGCAATCACGACATCGACGGTCTGTTTGCAAAATCTTTTGAAACGCAAATGCATACTTTATTTGGACCGAATGCTTTAAAAAAAATAAAAAACGATCATCCCATCTATCATTCCTTTTTTAAATTTGAAAAAGGGCCACCCACTACAAATTTTGAATTGAATGGCTGGGGTGACGATTTAGTGCACGATTATTTAAAAGCTATTGAGGTAAATGGCCGCATTGCCGTTTTGTACAGCAATAAAGATTATGGTTGCGAGTGGGACTACGATTTCCGCAACAAACGTTTTTTAAGTGAGGACAATACAAAATTTGGGGTGAATATAATTGTGTATGCGCTGCAGGAGTAAGATGTCTGATTTCAAGATTTTGAGACGTTAAGGACCTGGAACGGGATATGATTTACAGTATTGTTTTGTTGTTCGGAGGAAACGCACAGGAAGCTAAAAAGTTCTTGTATAAAAACTCGTCTTAATCTTCCGAACAGTTATAGTGAAAACATCTACAACGGTGGGAAAATTCTGGCTTTCATTTAACACATTTCCACATTCGTCACATTGCTCTATTCATATTCATAAAATCCCTTGCCCGTTTTTTTTCCCAATTCACCCTTTTCAACTTTTTCTTTTTGTATGCCTGATGGTTTTAATCGTTCAGGCTTACCTAACGCATCATATAGTGAAGCACTAACTGAGTAATTAATATCATTGCCGATAAGATCCATTAATTTAAACGGACCCATTTTGAAGCCTGAGCCTTCCATTACTTTGTCTATTACTTCAGGATCGATGCCTTCTTCCATCAATCTTAATGCTTCAAGGTAATATGGCCGGGCAACATGATTCACAATAAAGCCCGGCGCGTCTTTACACAGCACAGGAATCTTACCCATTTGTTTTGCCAATGTCATAATGGTTTGAACGGTTTCATCATTTGTCTGATCGCCCTTTACAACTTCCACTAATTTCATAACAGGAGCCGGATTAAAAAAATGCATGCCTGCAACACGCTGCGGATTAATTACTTTTTCAGCAATGGCACTAACAGATAAAGAAGAAGTATTGGTGGTAAAAATTACTTCACTATGATTTACTTCGTTTAGCTGATTAAATAAACCTGCTTTTACCACTTCGTTTTCAACAATGGCTTCAATAAATACATCCGCAATGCAATCATTCATATCGGCGGTAAAACGAAGTTGGCTTAGCGTATCATTCTTTTCAATAAATGTCATTTTATTTTTTTCAACACGCAATTGAAGATCATTATCAATGGTATTCTTTGCCTTCTCCAGCATGCCTTTATTTACGTCATACAAAATCACATGAAAGCCGGCTTGTGCTGCCACCTGCGCAATACCACTGCCCATGGTACCCACGCCGCAAATACAGATTGTTTGAATGAAAGACATGAAGGTTCAGCGTTTAATCGTATAAGGTTCAAAGCCAGTCGCCCGAAATAGCGCGTGCTATTTATTTTTGCGGAATAAAAAAATCGCTGATTAAATAAGACGCTGATGCACATTACACAAACCCTTTACCATACACCTTAAAACTTTCTTACACGGCGCTCGTAAACTGTCTCAAAAATCTTACATCATTTTCACTGAAAAGCCGTATATCATTGATGCCGTATTTCAGCAGCGTAGGCCGTTCTATACCCATACCAAATGCAAAGCCGGTGTATTTATTGGGATCGATACCACAATTGGTCAGCACGTTTGGATGCACCATACCGCAACCAAGAATTTCTAACCAGCCGGTGCGTTTGCAAATACTGCAACCAGCGCCATGACAAATCTGGCATTCAATATCCATTTCTGCACTGGGTTCCGTAAAAGGAAAATAGCTGGGACGAAAACGTACTTTAATATTCTTACCATACATCTCCTGCACAAAGAAATAAAGCGTCTGCTTTAAATCCGCGAAGGAAACATTCTCGTCCAAATACAAACCTTCTATCTGGTGAAAAAAACAATGACTGCGTGCGCTGATGGTTTCATTTCTGTACACACGTCCGGGCATTACAATACGCAAAGGCAGTTTGCCTTTTTCCATTTCACGTATTTGCACATTACTGGTATGCGTGCGCAGCAACCAATCAGGATTTTGCTGTACATAAAAAGTATCCTGCATATCGCGCGCCGGGTGATGCTCCGGTAAATTCAGCGCAGTAAAATTGTGAAAATCATCTTCAATTTCAGGACCGTCTGCAACCGCAAAACCAAGGCGACTGAATATTTCAATCATCTTGTTGCGCATTAAACTGATGGGATGGCGGCTGCC
>JBDUAY010000450.1:0-4773 GCA_040004415.1 Bacteroidota bacterium
AATTAATACGGATATCTTTTTACGATGCGATGCCTTCTCACCGGATCCCAATAACACGCCCCACGGTTTTAACGCTTCTACCCTATCGCATATAATTTTTACTATAGCCATTACCGGAATAGAAAGAAACATACCGGAAACGCCCCAAATCATTCCGCCCGTTACCACCCCTGCGATCATCGCCATCGGGTTAATGCGTACTTTGGATCCAACAATCCAGGGGAACAACAAATTACTGTCTAAGAGATGGGTAATTACCAATATACCAACAACAAGAAAAACTTTACTGATACCAGCCATCGCAAAAGTTATCAGCACACTAATAATTAAGGTGATGAAAATTCCCAGGTAAGGTATCAAATTCAATAAGCCTCCAAGTAATCCCAGCAGTATTCCATACGGTATGCCTACTACGCTGAATATGACGCATAATACACTGGAAACTGTACCCATTTCAATGAGCAGGCCCAGGATGTATTGCCTGATGATGGATTGAACTTCTTCTGCAATTATACGGACCATCGCCATATTACGCTTGTGAAAAATACCGGTGAAAAATTGCCTGATCAAGGACCGGTAGCGTAAAAAAAAGACAGTATAAATGCAGGTGAACAAAACAAAAAACAAAATAGCGGACAAGGTTACAAGTGTAGAACCTATCATAGTCGTTCCGTTCGTTAAAAATTTATTGGAGGCGTTGTTAATATACACCAGCTGTTTGTCCAGCTCGATATTTAGCGTGGCGGAAACCCAGGTTTGCATTTGTGTGAGTGAAGATTGCAACTGAAGCCTGAACTGGGGCCATTCCCTTGCAAGGGCATGCCCCT
Organism: Bacteroidota bacterium; assembly: GCA_040004415.1. Classification (GTDB taxonomy): domain Bacteria; phylum Bacteroidota; class Bacteroidia; order Chitinophagales; family Chitinophagaceae; genus JACMLD01. The sequence goes on from JBDUAY010000450.1 coordinate 828, forward strand.
GTCCACCCAGTACATAAAAAAGCGTAGCAGCAAATACCAGGAATATCAGGACGGTTACAATAGCAGCTATACTCTTTTTCATTTTGCATTTTCTTTCGAAAAAAGTTGCGGCAGGAAGCAATAGAATGGCCAGCAAAGCTGCAAAAAATAAGGGCGAAAGAATTTCCTTTCCAAGTATCACCAGGTAGCCCACTACAAAAATACTTACCAGCACACAGGTTACTTTTATATACCGTGAGGGTGAATTTATAACAGGTTTCATGCGATTATTTTACGTATGTTTTGGTTCAATTCGTAATTTTTTTTTATACGTTCTTACTATTTTAGTGTATGATCAACAATTGACTGTGCTTCTGCAAGAATTTTTTTCAGGTGATCATTACCTAAGAAACTCTCGGCATAAATTTTATAAATATCTTCTGTTCCGGAAGGACGTGCCGCAAACCAACTGTTTTCAGTCACCACTTTTACACCACCAATTGGCGCATTATTTCCTGGTGCGAGGGTTAATATATTTGTAATTTTTTCACCAGCCAAATTTTTGCTTTTTATTTGTGCGGAAGACAGTTTGCCTAACTTTTCTTTTTGCGCCGCACTTGCTTTTGCCTCAACCCGATCATAAAACGGATCACCCAATTCATTGGTAAGTTCCTTGTACAATATGCCCGGGTCTTTGCCGGTTTTTGCGGTGATCTCTGCGGAAAGTAACGCTGGAACAAAACCATCTTTGTCCGTTGTCCAGACGCTGCCGTCAAATCGTGAAAAAGTTGCACCGGCACTTTCTTCTCCTCCAAAACAAAGTGATGCATCCAGCATTCCATCAACGAACCACTTAAAACCAACGGGCACATCAAAAATTTTCCGGTTTAATTTTTTTGCAATGCGATCAATCAATTGCGTGGTAACAACAGTTTTTCCAACGGATGCAGTTTTTTTCCAGTCCGGACGGTTTTGTACCAGGTAAGAAACAGCAACTGACAGATAATGATTGGGGTTTAAAAGTCCTGCACTTTTGGTAACAATACCATGACGATCATGATCAGTATCGCATGCAAATGAAATATCATAATTGTCTTTGATGCTTATCAATCGTTGCATGGCGTACGGAGAAGAGGGGTCCATGCGGATTTGCCCATCCCAGTCGACTGTCATAAAACCAAATGCCGGATCTACAATTTTGTTTACTACAGCCAGGTCGAGTTTATATCTTTCGGCAATCGGCCCCCAGTAATGAACACCGGCCCCGCCCAGCGGATCTACACCTATGCTGATTTTCGAATCACGAATCAAATTCATGTCAATGATATTTCCAAGATCGTTGATATAGTTATTCAGATAATCGTACCGGTGCGTTGTGGCAGCTTTAAATGCGCTGGTAAATAAAACTCTTTTTACCGGCTGGCAATTGTTTTGCAATAATTCATTGGCTTTTGCTTCAATCCAGTTGGTAACACTGGTAGCTGCAGGACCACCATTGGGAGGGTTGTATTTAAAGCCGCCATCATCCGGTGGATTGTGTGAAGGTGTTATCACGATGCCATCGGCCAGGCCTGTTTTTCTGCCTGTATTATGTTTAAGTATAGCATGCGAAATGACAGGCGTTGGCGTATACTCATCACCGGTAGCAATCATCACGTCAATGTCATTGGCAGCCAGTACTTCCATCGTAGTTGCAAATGCAGGCGCGGAAAGCGCGTGCGTATCAAAGCCTAAGTACAAAGGGCCATCAATTTTTTGTTCCTTTCTGTATAAACAAATAGATTGTGTTATGGCAAGAATATGATTTTCATTAAAAGAATTTTTTAATGATGAGCCACGGTGACCGGAAGTGCCAAATGATATGCGTTGACTGGCAACTGCCGCATCGGGCTTCTCCGTATAGTATGCAGTTACCAGCCGTGGAATGTTTACGAGTATATTTTGTGCTGCGGGCTTTCCGGCCAACGGACTAATTTCCATGATTGTTGTATTTTATTTTTCCATTTCAATGCTATATGTGCCAAGCCTTGCCGCGGCATCCTTTTTAGCACGGCTATATAATAATTGCTGTGCTTCTTTCACATTTACTTCCTGCCCTTTCCAAACATCCAGTGCGGGTTGCTGAATCGCCCTTGCAAAAGAAAAGCCAACTATCCATGGCAAACGGTCTTTAAAATTCTTATTGATGGCATCCAGGTGTGCAGTGGCTTCTTCAGGCGATTGCCCGCCGGATAAAAATGCAATGGCAGGCGCTGTTGCAGGAACAGATGCAAGCAGGCAATTGCCTGTTGCCGCTGCCACTTCATCAACGGTATTTTTTCTTACCGCAGCCGTGCCGGCGATGACCATATTTGGTTTTAATATTATCCCTTCAAGGCAGATCCGGTATTGATACAATTGATAAAAAAGTGTTTTCAACACCTGCTCTGTTACGTCAAAACATCGTTGCATAGAATGGTTTCCTTCCATCAGCACTTCTGGTTCTACAATAGGTACGATATCCGCCTCCTGGCACAATGCAGCATATCTTGCAAGGGCGTGAATATTTGCATCAATACATTCGTTGGTTGGAATATTATCACCGATCGCAATCACGCCCCGCCATTTGGCAAAACGGGCACCCATCTTTTTATATTCCGCCAAACGATCACGCAGGCCATCCAGGCCTTCAGTAATTTTTTCACTGGGGAAACCTGCCATTGCTTTGGCGCCCGTATCAACTTTGATTCCCGGAATAATGCCGGCTTTGATCAAAACCTCCGTAAAAGGAATTCCATCATTCGTTTGCTGCCGGATGGTTTCATCATATAATATAGCGCCGCCAATGCTTTCACATAAGCCCGGCGTTGTAACGATCAGCTCACGATACTTGCGTCTCATTTCAACTGTTTGTGGAATGCCCGCTGCCGCAAAACGTTTGTTGCAGGTGCCATTGCTTTCATCCATAGCCAGCAAGCCTTTGCCATTTGCGAAAAGCTGCTGTATGGTATTTGTTAATATTTGTTTATTCATTTCGTTTTCCATTTCCAGTTAAGAATTTCAGGCATGTCCTTGCCATGTTCACTCACATAATGTTTGTGTTCTAACAATTTATCCTGCAATTGTTGTTTCAGGTAGGCACCCTTGCTGCCTAAACCCGGCAAACGATCTATGACGTCCATTACCAGGTGAAACCGATCAATATCGTTTTGTACCCTCAGGTCAAAAGGCGTAGTGATGGTACCTTCTTCTTTATATCCTCTTACATGAAGATTGCGGTTAGTACGGCGGTAAGTCAGGCGGTGTACCAGCCATGGATAACCGTGAAAGTTGAAAATAATATGCTTGTCTTTAGTGAATATCGAATCATAATCATGATCGTTTAAGCCGTGCGGATGTTCCGAACTGGATTGCAGCTTCATCAAATCAACCACATTCACTACTCTTATTTTAAGATCAGGAAGATGTTCACGCAATATGGAAACAGCTGCTAATAATTCAAGTGTCGGCGTATCGCCACAACAAGCCATTACCACATCGGGTTCAGTTCCCTGGTCGTTGCTGGCCCATTGCCATATACCAATGCCTTCGGTACAATGTATAACGGCTGCGTCCATAGAAAGCCATTGCGGCAAAGGATGCTTACCGGCTACCACTACATTTACATAATGCCTGCTTCGTAAACAATGATCAAAAACAGATAGCAGACAGTTTGCATCCGGTGGCAAATAAACCCGTACAATATCTGCCTTTTTATTGATGACATGATCCAAAAATCCGGGATCCTGGTGCGTAAAACCATTGTGATCCTGTTGCCATACATGCGAAGCCAGCAAATAATTCAATGAAGAAATCTTTCTGCGCCAGGGCAGTTCCAATGTTACTTTCAGCCATTTGGCATGTTGGCTGAACATGGAATCTACAATACGGATAAATGCTTCATAACTGTTAAACAATCCATGCCTTCCGGTTAATAAATATCCTTCCA
>JBDUAY010000083.1:0-16185 GCA_040004415.1 Bacteroidota bacterium
ACTGTTCAATATTCTGACGGAAAAAATAAAGTTTCTTTGCGTGTGATAAAACAGTAACGTAGTATTGAGCATCTAGTATTTGGCACCGGGATAAAACAAAAGTTTAGGGGCTTCCTAATTTTTTTTGAGGAAAATGTTTCTACTCAATTTAATCTTTGAGATCAGTTGGAAATTAAAATAGCAAACGCCCGGTCTGAATACTTAATACAGCTCATTACAATTTTTTCTTCAGCAGTGCTGCAAACATCGTATCTGCTTTCATTCCGTAGCCTTTCAGGACTTCCATCTTTATAAGGTCAGCAGAAAGATTTGTTTTGATAAAATCTACCATATCTTCATTTTCTCTTTTAAATACAGAGCAGGTAATATAAAGAAAGAAGCCCCCGGTTTTTAAACAGGGCATCGCCGTGGCTACAATCTTTTTTTGCAATTGATGGTACTTGTCAATTTCGTTCTCATTAAAAAATGATAGCCACTCAGGTGTTCTGCCCCAGGTGCCTGAACCCGTGCAGGGCACGTCTGCAATGATAAGTTCAAAAGATGCTGGTGCAAGATTAATGATTCCGGCGGTAAGATCAATCATCAGTGTTTTATAGCTTCGTATGCCGGCTTCTGCAAATCTTTTTTTCAGGTTGATAAGGGCAGATTCCCTGATGTCTGAAACAGTAAGAACAACATGGCCCAGTAAATCCTTTGCCATGATTGATTTGCCTCCGCTGCCAGCACAACAGTCCCATATTTTTACAGGCGCTCCGTCATCTTTTGCAAGTTGTAAAAAGGAACCGGTGCGTTGAGAACTATAATCCTGCACCACTGCTTCTTTATTTATTTCCAGCAGCGTGTCAACCTTTGTTGTATTCGGCAATCCGATGCAGTTTTCGTTTGTTACAGAAAAAATTATTTTTTCATGTTCAAGTTTGTTGATAATGGTTTTTTTATAACCAGGGCGGATGCGTAAAAAAACATCGGGTTGTACCAGGTGAGAAAGAATAAAATCCGTTTTATCAATAGCGTTGCTGATTTGATCCCCGCAAGGAAAAATATTTGATACGTCAAATTGAATATTTAACAACACACATTTTTCTTTAACAGATAGATTTACCTGTTCATTCCATGCTGGTTTTACATGAGCAAGTATTTCATTTTTTTGAAAAGAGCATAAAAATAAAGCAATAATTAGTTTTTCAGTGACTGGCGTGTCTTTCAATGAATTGCCCAGCCGGAAATAACAATAACAAATATGTGTAATTTGTCTTCTGTCGCTTGAGCCATATTTTTTATACTGCCTGAAAAAATCTTTTATAAAAAGATGAAAGGGCTGTTGTGCCTTGTATAATTCTATAATTTCGCCAGCACTGTTCAGGTAAGAATAATACTTCATTGGCTGCAAGTTATTAAAACCATTTATACGGCGGCAGAAGAACGAAACAACTTGTTTTAACGGGTCGCTAATTATGGTTTTTGGAAGATGTTGACTGATGACGGCTTTTAATAAAAGTTTCGATGGTTGTAAAAACGCCGAGTTCCTGCAGCCACTGGAGGTAAGCGGCTAATTTGTCAAGCAACTGATTGCCGCAAACATTCCGTGTATAGAAAGGCATTGTTTTATAGGCTGATATATCGGCAAATTCCCACGGATGAAAATACAGGCTGATGTAATGATCTTTTTTCAGCACCTGCAAACTGCATTGTTTAATAAAAGATAAAGGAAGGTTTTTGAAGGCCAGCCAGAATAAAGGTATGCGCAGCGTTGGCGTAACAGACGCCGGCATTATCCATAGCCGTCCCTGCATAAAGAGGGTACGCGGCTGGGAAAGATTATTATACCGGCCAGGCAGCCAGGTGGGGTTCAGCGAAGCATCATACAAGTATCCTGCCTGTAAAACTAATTTCTTACTGAAAGGTGCCAATCTCGGCATGCGGAAGCCAGCAATGTTTTGTCCTGTAATTTTTGACAATATTTGGCGCGAATGTAAAATATCGTCTTCAGAAAAACGGCTGTGGTGAAAAGCATGGGATGCAATTTCATGCGAAGCGGCTACCTGTTTTGTTTCAGCATCGTTTTGCCTTGCATAAAAAGCAGTTGTAAAGAAAGTGGCGGGTATTTGTAATTGCTTCAGCAGTGGCAACAACCTTGCATTGCCGCTTTGCGTTACGCTCAATTGTTCTTCTATGGGTAGCGATGCACCATATTCATTAGGGATATCGAATTCTTCCAGGTCGAAGCTAAGCAGTGCGTGGTATGGCTGTTTTGAACTCTCCATCAAAACGTCTTAATAATAATAATTTATCTTTTAACAGCAGGCGACAAAAATTCCCTGTTTCATTAATATAAACGGCCGATGACATGCTTGTAAAAGAAATGCCTTCCCGCAGGCTTACGGGCACTGATTTTATGCGGATGTTACTATAAGAACTGGCGAGCCATATAAATTCAGTATCAAAAAGAAACCTGTTAATGGTAGTTTTCAACAACAACTCACGGCCAACCTGGTTGATACCTTTCAATCCTGATTGTACATCTTTATATGGCAGGTTCAATAAAGTCCGGTTCAGATAATTGCATCCTTTTGAGGCAATTTTACGAAGCAGGGAAAGTTTTTTGTTGTAAGAATCTTCCCTTTTGCCCATTACCAGTTCAGCGTTACCTGAAATGAGTGTGTAATACACCTGGCAAAAATCTGTTACCGCATACGGGAAATCAATATCCGTATAAATAACGTAAGGCGCCCGGGCCGCTTTTACACCTTTTCTTACAGCAAATCCCTTCCCCATATTATACCGGTACGAAATAAACCTGAAATGCGGGCAGCGTCTGCTAAGAAAACGCTTTGCTGAAGCAGCCACCGGAACCGATGAACCATCATCCACTACAATTATCTCTATTTGCGTATCGGGAGGAAGGTTTTTCCTGATTTCATAGTAGGCGCTAACTACCTGAAGGTGCCAGCCAGGCTTGGGGTTATAACAAGGCAATACAATACTTAGATTGAGCCTTTGAGTTCTCAATTGATTCATGTTTAGGGGGTGCTTTTTAGGTTTAATAAAGATAAGGAGATTGATATGCATTTTAATACATTTTTAATTTTAGTATTAAAATTTTTTACAATGTTTAGTCAGAATATTAAAATAATATTGATAATCAGCAATATGAATATGTAAATAAAGAAGAGGAGATTAAAAATTATTGATAAGTGGCAGTATTGACCCGCGCGTGGTATGGCTTGTAAAATAACTGAAACTGCAGGTAAAGAAAAAACAGCATGAAAGCATATGGTTTCATGTGATGAACTCTAAAAAAACGATGAATAAAACCAGGGAAGATATCAGACAGGAAAAGGTAAGAGACGAAGAGAACAAGACTGGTCATGTACATATTCTCTTTTTTAAATCCGTCGAGTATAAACCAAAACGCCAGCCCGGTGGTTGCCAATAAATAGGTAGGTGATTCCGCGGCCCTGTTAAATAAAACAACCCACACCAACAGGTAACAACACAACAATCCCCTGAAATAAAAATTATTTCTGATAGCCGCATGCCTAAGAGGTTGCACGAATGTACTTACCAGCAATATTAAAGCGGTGATTGTAATAAAGAGTTCGCTGGTGTGCGTTTTACCCCATTTACCAACTACCGACATACCTTCTTTTATTTCGTCACTGCTTATCATTTTTAGCCAGTCGGTATAATACGTGATGGTTTCATGAAAGGAGACAAATAACAATGGCAGTGCCGTAATTAGCAAGACCCAAAAAAATGAATACCCTAAAAATTTTAATCTTCCCGGGTAAAGTAAAAAGAGTAGCCCTGTAATGCCACCATAACCTTTAATGCAAAATGCCAGCACTGAAAAAAATGCTGCCCAAAACAACATGCCTCTTTCAAAATAAATGAAAGCAAGCAGCATCAGCGATGTTAGAAAAATATTTGTTTGTACATACTGCTGATTATTTATCAACTCCGGAAGTGCCAGTAATAAAATAATTTTTTTTGAAGCATCCGTAATTCCGGGAAGAAGCTGTATCGTTCTGAAAAAAACAGCCATGCTCAGGCAAATCCAGACGCACAAAGCCGCCGGCGCTGATAAATACGCAAACGGCATAAACAATACCGTAAACGCCGGATGATACAAGTAATAATCAAAATAGGATTGCGGGTATTCAATATACAATGGCTGGTGCGCCAACAGGTGCAATGATGAATACCGGAAAATATTTATGTTATTGTAATTATGAACATTAATCTGCTGAATGCAGGTTAACAATGTAACTATACTAATAATGGGAATGATCCATTTTCTCCATGTACCCTGTTCATATAATCTGGCTATATTTTCTGCCATGTAAAAAGTTGAAGGTTGATGGATCATAGTGCAGGCTATTTGCAATATGATCCATCAATATTATAATTTTTGGAAGAAGTTATAACTCCAGCAATGTTTTTACAGGATCTTTTCCGAATAATAATAACGCAGGATTTTCCAGCAGTTCTTTTACCCGTACCAGGAAACTAACAGATTCACGGCCATCAATAATTCGGTGATCATAACTAAGCGCCAGGTACATCATTGGTTTTATTACCACCTCGCCATTCACGGCCATTGGTCTTTCCTGTATTTTATGCATGCCAAGTATAGCGCTTTGCGGAATATTGATAATGGGAGTACTCATTAACGAACCAAATACGCCACCGTTGGTAATGGTAAAAGTTCCGCCCGTCATTTCTTCTATGGTGAGTTTGCTTTCTTTCGCTTTTGTGGCCAGCTCGACTACTTTCTTTTCAATTTCCGCCATACTCAAACTTTCTGCATTACGTATTACCGGCACCACCAGGCCGCGCGGCGCGGATACGGCAATAGAAATATCGCAGTAATCATGATAAATGATAGAATCGCCATCTATATATGCATTTACAGAAGGCCATTCTTTTAATGCAAAGCAAACTGCCTTTGTAAAGAAGCTCATGAAGCCCAGGTTAACACCGTGTTTTTTATTGAAGCCTTCTTTATATTTTGTTCGCAAATCCATGATTGCTTTCATATCCACTTCATTAAAAGTGGTCAGCATGGCGGTGGTGTTTTTTGCTTCCACCAGGCGGCGGCTGATTGTCTTACGCAGGTTGCTCATTTTTTCCGGCTTCTCACTGCGTGTAAACATGGCAGCACCCGGTGTACGGCCTGGGTTGCTCAGCGCAGCGAGTACATCATCCTTTAATATTTTTCCATTTGCACCAGACGGTGTAATGGTTGTTGGATTAACTTTTTTATCGGCAATAATTGCTGAAGCCACCGGCGTTGCCCTGGGGCCTGCTTCTGCAATAGCTGCAGGTTTTGTTTCTGCAACGGTCACTGTTTTTTGTTCTGCAGTTTTTTCAGCGGTAGCTGCAGGCTTTTCTGCCGCTGGCTTTCCTTCAGGTTTTGCAGCTGTTTCATCAATGGATGCCAGTGTATCCCCAATTTTTAACGTATCCCCTTCTTTGGCAGTTGTTGTTAACGTGCCTGCTTTTTCTGCATTTACTTCAAAGGTCGCTTTCTCACTTTCCAGTTCCGCAATTACTTCGTCACGATCCACATAATCGCCATTATTCTTCGTCCATTTTAACAGCGTTACCTCGCTTATTGATTCACCAACTGCCGGAACTTTTATATCGATCATAAAATTCTTTTTATTTAATTGCCGCTGATTCGCTGATTTTAAATTGTTATTTCAATGCCTGTAATCTTTCAGATTGCACTATCTTATTTGTTGCTACTGATTCGCAGATTTCTATCATCAACTTTTTAAATGTTATCCACTATCTTTTTGTGGGGTCAACAACAATCTGCGAATCTGCGGCAAATTATCAAATTGAAAACGCCGTGTCAATAATTTCTGTCTGTTCCTGCTGGTGTACTTTGTTATAACCCGTAGCAGTAGACGCACTTGGTTGCCTGCTGATAACGCCATAATTAAGGCTCTTCAAATTCATTTGCAGGTAAGACGCCGCGCCCATATTGAGCGGTTCTTCCTGCACCCAAAACCAGGTTGCACGATTGTATTTGCCATACAATGCTTCCAGCTGTTTTGACGGCAACGGATATAATTGCTCCACCCTTAATATTGCCGTGTCTTTCCTGTTCTCTTTTTGCTGCCGTTCAGCCAAATCAAAATATATTTTACCGCTGCAGAATAATACTTTTTTTACTTGTGCAGGATCGCCAACAAAGGTATCATCCAGTGTTTCCTGGAAGCGGCGAAAAGTAAATTCACTGCTTAACGAGTAACTGCCCGGGTGCCGCAAATTTGCTTTTGGTGCAAAATTAATCAGCGGTTTACGGAAAGGCCATTTTATCTGTCTGCGTAATAAATGAAAGAAGTTGGATGATGTGGTAATGTTGGTAATTATGATATTTAACTCAGCACCCATTTGCAAAAAGCGTTCAAGCCGTGCACTGCTATGTTCCGGGCCCTGTCCCTCATATCCATGTGGTAACAACAGGGTAACGCCATTCATCCTGTTCCATTTTTGCTCACCGGCTGCGATAAACTGATCTATTATTGTTTGCGCGCCATTGCTGAAATCGCCAAATTGCGCTTCCCATAATACAAGTGCATTAGGATTTGCCATCGCGTATCCATATTCAAAACCCAGAACACCATATTCACTCAGCAAAGAATTATAAATTCTGAATTGTCCACTCGCGCCTTCCAGTCTGCTCAGCCGGTTGTACGCTTTATCCGTTATTTCATCGCGCAACACGGCATGGCGGTGCGAGAAAGTGCCGCGGCGTACATCCTGTCCGCTCATTCTTACATCGTGGCCTTCCAGCAACAAGCTGCCATACGCCATCAGTTCACCGGTTGCCCAATCAACTTTTCCTTCTTCTTTCAGTAGTTTTATTTTATCCTGGATAATTTTCTCTATTTTTTTTAATGGCTTAAAATCTTCGGGCCAGGACATCAGCGCATCAAATATCTTTTTAAAATCGGGTTCACTGATCCCGGTAACGGGCGACTGGTCGAAATCTTCCCAGGTGGCTTTGCGCATACTTTTCCAAACCAACTCCGGCTGCTGGTATTTGTATGGCAAAGGATTTTGTTTCACTTCATCCAAACGTTCCTGCAAATCTCCCCAAAATTTTTTCTCCATTTCTTTAGCCAGTTCCTGTGCATCTGCTTCTCCATTTTCCAATAAGTAAGTAGTATATACTTCACGCGGGTTGGGATGTTTTTCTATCAGCGCATATAAATGTGGCTGCGTAAATTTTGGATCGTCGCCTTCATTATGTCCATGACGGCGGTAACAAACCATATCAATAAATACATCTGCATTAAATTCCTGGCGGTAGCGCGTAGCAATTTCAACGCATTTTACAACAGCCTCTGCATCGTCGCCATTTACATGCAGCACCGGCGCCTGTACAGCAGATGCGAGCGATGTGCAATAATCAGAACTGCGGGCATCATCAAAATCAGTTGTAAAACCAATCTGGTTATTAATTACAAAATGAATAGTACCACCGGTAAGATAACCGTCCAGTTCGCACATTTGCAATACCTCGTACACAATACCCTGGCCGGCAACAGAAGCATCGCCATGTATTAATATCGGGAGAATTTTATCGTAATCACTTTTATACAATACGTCAGCTTTCGCTCTTGCAAAACCTTCTACTACCGGGTCAACCGCTTCAAGATGAGACGGGTTCGGCATCAGCTTTAGGTGAATTGTTTTGCCTGCTGGCGTGGTTATCTCGCTGCCATATCCCATATGATACTTAACATCGCCACTGCCCATAGTTTGATCCATTTTTGCAGTGCCTTCAAATTCACTGAATATTTGCTCATAGGTCTTGCCCATAACGTTGGCAAGAATATTTAGCCTGCCACGGTGTGCCATTCCAATTACCACTTCCTGCACATCGTTGTCGGCAGCTGTATTAATAATAGCATCAAGGGCCGCAATGGTGGTTTCTCCGCCTTCCAGCGAAAAACGTTTTTGGCCAACATATTTGGTGTGCAGAAATTTTTCAAACATTACACCCTGGTTCAGTTTTTCCAGGATTCTTTTTTTCTTTTCCAACGGAATCGGGTCAAGAAACTTTTTTTCTATTTCGTTGGTGAGCCAGTCCACTTTCTTTTGCTCACTGATGTATTTGAATTCTATACCAACTTTCGACGCGTACCATTTTTCAAGATGATTATAAATATTACGCAGGGTAGTGGTACCCAGGCCAATAAGATTGCCTGCCTGGAAAACTTTATCAAAATCGGCTTCCGTAAAACCATAAAAGCCAAGGCCAATATTAGCGCCCCTGTCTTTACGGGTGCGGATGGGATTTGTTTTAGCCAGGAGATGGCCCTTATTTCTATAACCCAATATCATCCGGTAAGCCCTGATCTCATACATCCAATCGGTAGTGCCGGCAGCGGGAGCTTGCACTGTAGTTGCTGGTGCTGTTCCATTTGCAACCGGGGAAACGGTTCCGTTGGTGCCATTTTTGCCGTTGCCATTGCCAAAAGCGAAATCAAAGCCTTCAAAAAATTTTTTAAGTTCAGGATCAACGCTATTGGGGTCTTTTGTATAATCCTGGTATAAACCCTCTATAAATTGTGGGTGAGAATTGGTTATGTATGAAAAATCCTTCATTAGGAATGCTAATTTTTATGGGTTACAAATATCGGTTAAAATACTGAACCTTAATTGGTCTTGCAATCAGGAGGGAGCTTATTTTTTTGTATAAATGCTGGCAGGCTGAGCCGAATCAACGATGGCAATGCTGTATTATTTGGGCTTCCAGGCTTAATTATCACAAGTTTTAATATCTTTTCTAAAATTTACAGTACCGGTGTTCTGTTTTTCATCGTATTTCCCTACCTTCGCCGTCCAAAATTTTTAGTACACATGGCTAATCATAAAGCTACCCAGAAGGATGTGCGTCAGGCAGGCAAACGCCGCGAAAGAAATAAGTATTACGGAAAAACAACCCGTAACGCTATCCGTGATTTGAAAGAAGTAAAGGAAACCAAAGAAGCAGGTGCTGCATTGCCAAAAGTGGCTTCTATGATTGATAAATTAGCCAAAAAGGGCATTATTCATAAAAACAAAGCGGCCAATCTTAAAAGGAAACTTACTAAGAAAGTAAACGCATTGGCTGTAGTAGCTAAATAAGCTATCGGCATAAAAGATTTAAAAGAAGCATCCCGCTCAACGGGGTGCTTTTTGTTTTTATGATATAATCCGGACGCATTGCTACTAACTTTTAATCATACCAGGGTGTAATGTGTAAACAGGTAATTAAGTACTTTTAAGGATGATAAAATTTTTCCTGCCACTGATTTTATTAATGGTTGTTTTACCCGGCCGCGCACAAAAAGACAGCGTACGTAAATACCTTGATGCAGATCTTCAGTTTACCACCAAAAAAGACTTTGTATATGCTGCAATGGCCATAAAAAATAATGACCACTGGATATTGTATGCGGTTTACCCCGACACGACTGTTTTACTGAATGTATTTTTTAAAGATGCTGCGCTAACTGTTAAAGATGGCCCCTTTACTTTATATCATCCAAAAAGAGTGGTGGCACAAAAGGGCTATTTTGTAAATAATATTGCGCAAGGCCACTGGCAATCTTTTTATACCAATGGGCAAATGAGAGACGAAGGTGATATTGTTAACAATCATCTTGCAGGACTATGGAAAGCATATTTTCAGAACGGTCTTCCTAAAAACAGCCGCAATTATATTTACAATGCGCCTGCAGTGACTACGGGCGAACCGGTGCATGAAAATTCTCCCATAAAAAAAGTTTCCAGGGTGCTGGATAATCTTTCGCTGGAAGGTGTATTGGATGGTCCTGCATCCGCCTGGTATGAAAACGGCAATATGGAATCAGAAGTTAATTATCACAATGATACATTATCCGGCTCGTGTACTTTTTACAGACCTAACGGCAAGCCCAGCAGCAAAGAAGTCTATGAGAAAGGAAAAGTAACAGAGCTGGCGTGTTACGATTCAGCAGGTAACTATTCCGGCGCCACCTGCAGTATATCCAAGCTGCCCGTATTTATTCATCCCATTTTTTCTGCAGAAGATTATGTGCAGAATGAATTGCATAAGGAAAAGCACAGAAGTATAACTGCGTACGGAGATACAGAAGTTCATTTTACCATAACACAGAAAGGGACTGTAGAAAGCCTGGTTGTAATAAGTTCACCGGATGCGGCTTTGAGCAAACTTATCACGCAGATTATTTCAGGCATGACTGCATGGTCTCCGGCTGTTACACACAACCGGAAAATAGACTACCCGATGAAAATGGTAATCCCTTATTACGGCGATTAATAAGAAATAATACCATAACTATTTATTACAATGACTACATGGATATGTAAACCGTTTAATGAACTAACGCTGCATGAGTTATATGCCATACTCCATTTGCGCAATGAGGTATTTGTTGTAGAACAGCATTGTGTGTTCCAGGATGCTGATAATAAAGATCAGTTGTCATATCATTTAATGGGCTGGCAGCAGTCTTCATTGGCAGCGTATACAAGGCTCGTTCCGCCGGGCGTAGCATACGACGAGCCAAGTATAGGCAGGGTAGTAACGGCTATAACGGTAAGGGGTAGTGGCACTGGAAGAGAACTGATGCAGCAATCTGTCATTGCATGCAAGAAATTGTTTGGTAATAATATAATAAGAATAGGTGCGCAGCTATATCTGAAAGAATTTTATAGCTCGCTGGGCTTCGTTCCCACGGGTGGAATTTATCCCGAAGATGGAATAGAACATATTCAAATGCTGCTTTCGTAGAAACACTGATAAGAATTCACGCATAACTACTTTATTTCAATTTTTTTTTACTGCATACACACCACAAGTTTAGTTTCATCGTTTCTAGTTTGTAAGGGGTATTTTTCGTTTTAGTACCCGAATCCAAATAACCATTCGAAAACTAAAATCTGGTATTCATGAAAAAGTTTTTACACTTTCTATGGGGAACGTGTGTCATTATGCTTCTCTCCATTTTTATTCCATCGCAAATACATGCGCAATACAATGACGGTGGTGCATTCAGTGAAATTGGCATTACCATTGGGCCGTCTAACTTTTTAGGAGATCTTGGCGGTCATCTTGGTAAAGGTCAAACCTTTCTAAAAGACAATAATTTTAATCTCACGAAATTATCTGTTGGCGCGCACTACAGTTATTATCCAAAAGACTGGCTCGGTTTCAGACTTGCTGTTAATATTGGCAAGCTGGAAGGAGATGACAAAATTATTAAAGGAAAAGGCGGACTGGAAGAAGCCCGTTACAACAGGGCGCTTAATTTTCAATCTAAATTTTTTGAAGCCATTGTTGTGGGAGAAGTTTATCCTACCGTATTTATGGAAGAAGATCCTTCTGATCTGTATCATAAATTACGTCCGTACGGAATAATAGGTATTGGCGTATTTCATTTTAATCCACAAGGTCTTGATCCTGCTACCGGCCAATGGGTAAATTTAAAACCATTGCGTCTCGAAGGACAGGGTTCTGCAGAATATCCTGATAGAAAGGATTATTCTTTATGGCAGCCAAACATTCCATTGGGCGTTGGTATTAAATACTGGCTGAATGATAATATTAGCCTGGGGCTTGAAGTAATCTACCGCAAAACATTTACTGATTATATTGATGATGTGAGTACTACTTATGTTGGTAATGCATTCTACGATACACATCTTTCTCCATCGCAGGCTGCTATTGCAAAACGTTTGGCTGACAAAAGCAACAATGGCGCCGGTGGTGCACCTGCGTATGGCCAGCCCGGAGACAAACGCGGAGACCCGGCACAGAAAGATGCTTATTACACGTTTGGAATTAAACTGGGTATACGTCTGGGCGGGGGTAACAATAGCTTTAATAATTCTACCCGTTGCCCTGTTATCCGTTTCTAATATTAGTTCACAGAACGTATTTTAAAAAGTTGGTTGTTTAGTTGATCCGTACCCTTTTTACATGTTAATACATGCAATAATGAAAACAATTTTACCCAAACTCCGGCGCATCATGCATCCGGTATCCGATACAATACTGGCGTTGGTTTTACTAACACTTGTTCAATCACCGGTTAAAGCTGGTAGTCTTGCAGCCCACAATTATAAGGATAGCATTCTTGTAAATAAATTGCTAACCAGTAAAAAATATAAAGTAAAAATTTATCCGGGCGCCAGCAACGAAGTGCTTTTTTTTACCGCCAGCGGCGAAGAAGGCAAAGTATACCAGCTCTTTCTTTTTGATATAGAAGGAAACATGGTAAAGCAAACCCAAATTCGTAATAAACAAACCACGATACTTACAAATTTTAATAAAGGTAGTTATACATTCGAAGTATTCAGTGATGATGAACACATTGAAAACGGCACGCTTACTATAAAATAATTAAATACCTGAGCTCTTTTTTTTGCTAATAACAGATGGCCAATAAGCGGCGGGAACATCTGTAAAATCTGATATCCGGTTTAAAAGACCTGATCCGTTCCCTATCGTTTCTTAGTACCCTTACAAAACAAAAAAGATTTTATCAATCAATTCCCGCCACTGCTTATTGGAAAGCAAAAAGTAAAATAACTGTCTTCAATCCAGTATCCTTAACGGCCCGCGATGAGTAATTGCGGGCTGTTTGTTTTTGAACGGGATTTGGGAGAATTAAATAATCAGACGATGATTTGGGAGGATTAAAAGATTTATAGATGAACCGCAAAATACTATTAACGGACGCTTGTACTGAACATTGAAATTTGAGTATTAATCATTCTCCCCAAAAGTGTCATTGTATGTTTCAGATTCGTTCCCATTCTTGCATATTAGCATTACAAAAAACGCCCGCCCACTTCTTTCCAGTTATTCAGCCTTTCAAAACCATGCTCATCTAAATTGTGCGGCGCAGTAAAAAGATAGGGCTTGCCTTTAAAGAATTGTAAATGTTTGGTGTGATCATCAATCATGAAGTCAGCCTGTATCATGCTTTTTTCACCGCACAATACAAGCTGTTTCCAATGGAAAAAAGGATAGTGCTCCATCAGCCAGTTATACTTGTCAGTGAGCGAGTTGGGGAATTCTGTTGCTGCAGAAACGATGTACACTTCATAACGCTTGTTCATTTGTTCCAATACTTCCCTGCTGTTTTCTATCACAGGCAGATGCCTGAAAAAACCCGGCGCATACAATTGTTGTCTTACATCTGTCTGGTGCTCTTCCGGAAAACCCTTTATCAGTGATTTGCCGTCCAGCATTTTTTTATAATCAATATCGCCTCCGTAAATACGCTTATACCATTCAATCATTCCCTGCGTGGTGTCTGCTATTACTTCATCCATATCAACCAATATTCTTTTCATAAGCCAATTTTGTAGCGGTATTTTTATTTGGGCTCCATGGCCGGTTTCTCACCGGTTGAAATGTATGTTAACACCAGTTACAAGTGCGCAACTGCCCATCAGGTTATTTTAATTCTTCTTTCAGGAACCTGGCCGTATGACTTTCTTTGTTTTTTATCATTTCTTCCGGACTTCCTTCAAACAAAATTCTGCCACCACCATCACCGCCTTCCGGACCGAGATCAATAACATGATCAGCCATTTTTATTACATCAAGATTATGTTCAATTACCAAAACGGAATTGCCCCTGTCAACCAGTTTATTTAAGACTTCCAGCAAATGCTGCACGTCCTGGAAATGCAAACCGGTTGTGGGTTCATCAAGAATATAAAAAGTTTTACCCGTATCCTTTTTCCCCAGCTCGGTTGAAAGCTTTACGCGTTGTGCCTCGCCGCCGCTCAGTGTTACAGCAGATTGGCCAAGTGTTATATAACCCAGGCCCACATCCTGCAAAACTTTTACTTTCCTGTAAATATAGGGCACGTTGGTAAAAAATTCTACTGCCTCGTCAACAGTCATATCTAACACATCACTAATCGATTTTCCTTTGTACCGTATTTCGAGCGTTTCCCTGTTATATCTTTTGCCATTGCATTTTTCGCAATGCACGTATACATCAGGTAAAAAATTCATTTCTATTACGCGCATTCCACCCCCTTCGCACACTTCGCAACGCCCGCTTTTTACATTAAATGAAAAGCGACCGGCCGTATAGCCGCGTATTTTGGCTTCTGGTACGGAAGCAAACAACGTACGTATATCTGTAAAAAATCCGCAGTAAGTAGCAGGATTGCTGCGCGGTGTTCTGCCAATGGGCGATTGGTCTATTTCTATTACCTTATCAATATTCTCCAGACCCTTTATGGATGCATATTCCATCGGGGCTGCTTTTGAATCGTAACAATATTTAGATAATATAGGGTACAATGTTTCATTGATCAGTGTTGACTTTCCGCTGCCGCTTACGCCGGTTACCAGTACCAGTTTACCCAGTGGAATTTTTACGTTTACCTTGTTAAGGTTGTTACCGGTAACGCCCTTTAATTCTAAAAACTTTCCATTGCCAGGCCTTCTCTCGTCTGGTATGGCAATCGATTTTTCACCTGATAAATATTTCGCTGTTTCAGATTGAAAATTAAATACATGATGCGGTTCGCCCTGCGTTACAATTTGTCCACCGTACTTGCCGGCCCTCGGTCCAATATCAATTAAATAATCAGACGCCAGCATAATGTCTTTATCATGTTCCACTACCAGCACACTATTGCCAATGTCGCGCAAATTTTTTAGCGCAGTAATTAAACGGTGATTATCACGCTGATGCAGGCCAATAGATGGTTCATCAAGAATATAGGTAATACCCTGCAGTTGCGATCCAATTTGCGTGGCAAGCCGTATCCGTTGAGATTCACCGCCGCTTAGTGTTTTGGAAGGCCGGCTGACAGAAAGGTAACTAAGGCCAACATCCAGCAGAAACTGCAAACGTTCACGTATTTCCTTTAAAATATCTTTAGCTATCGCATTTTGTTTATTGCTTAATCTTTTTTCAATGCCATTGAGCCAAATAACTAATTTGCCGAGATTCATTTCACTTAACTCGGCGATATTTTTTTCATCCACCTTAAACCACAAACTTTCTTTTCTTAAGCGTGTGCCACCACAGCTATCACATTTTTTCAACTCCATAAATTTTTCAACCCAATCGCGCAGCGCTTCACTGCTGTTGGCTGCAAACCACCGGCGCAGCATCGTTACAACGCCTTCAAATTCCGTACTATACATACTGCCGTCCGTTGTATCAAATTCAAACTCCGTATCCTTGCCGGTTGCTTCTTCATTACCGTACAATAAAATGTTGAGGGATTTCTGCGATAAATCTTTTATTGGCTTATCCAGGCTTATTTTATGTTTACGTGCTATCTGCTGTACCTGTTTAAAAATATGTGCTTCCCTTTCTTCACCCAGCGGCGCGATACCGCCATCATTAATGCTTTTGCTGTGATCTGGTAATACAGCATTTAAATCTACCTGGTACACTGTTCCCAATCCTTTACAAACAGGACAGGCGCCGTAAGGAGAATTAAATGAAAACGCATTGGGTGATGGCTCTTCATAACTCAGCCCGGTATCTTCACACATTAATTGTTTACTGTACTGAACTACTTTATTATCATCGTTTATTAGCAGGAACATCAAATCTTTTCCTATCTGCAATGTTTTTTGAACACTCTGGCTCAGCCTTGCTTTCATATCTGCTGTAACGGCCAGCCTGTCTACTACTACTTCTATATCGTGAATTTTGTAGCGGTCCACCTGCATTTTAGCAACCAAATCTTTTACCTCACCATCGATTCTCGCTTTTACATATCCTTTTTTGCGAATGTCTTCAAACAATTCACGGTAATGTCCTTTACGCCCGCGAACCAATGGCGCCAGCAATGTGATTTTTTTATTTTTGAATTTGGTAACAATGTTTTCAACGATTTCTTCCTCACTGAACTTTATCATTTTTTTACCGGTGTTGTAGCTAAAGGCATCGCCTACTCTCGCATACAAAAGCCGCATAAAATCATAAATTTCTGTAATGGTGCCAACGGTTGACCGCGGATTTTTATTCGTCGTTTTTTGTTCGATGGAAATAACGGGAGACAGACCGGTAATTTTGTCTACATCCGGGCGTTCCATGTCTCCAATGAATTGGCGCGCATATGCACTGAAACTTTCCATATAACGGCGCTGACCTTCATTGTAAATGGTATCAAAAGCCAGGGATG
>JBDUAY010000084.1:0-16185 GCA_040004415.1 Bacteroidota bacterium
TGGTTTTCCAGTCGGACGGATACGTTACAATAAAGATCTTGTTTGATGAAACATATGATTTATTGGCAGCCTGGGCAAATACAAAAGACGGAATAATTAATAACAACTGAAAAAATACAAACATCCGTGGACGGGCAAAAATAGTTTTGCTGATAGCGCGGTTACACATGGGGGTTCTGTTTAGGGGTTTAATAATAGCTGTCTAAAGTACGGGAAAAGATTTGAGCTATTTGTCCGTTCCGGGGTATTTATTATTTGGAATATTATCAGGAGTGCTTTTATATGCCCTCAGGCAAAATAAGCTTCCAGGTGTTCAATCGCCCGTTCAATTCCGTTTTCCGCATTTACTTTTTCTCCGATCTCAAAAGCGTTTTTTCTGCATGAGAGCGCCTGTGTTTTTTCAATGGCGTCCAGCAAATTCTTCGCAGTTACTTTTTTAAAAGGAATATGACTGCCGATTTTTCTATGCGCTACTATTTTACCCCACATGGGCTGATCACCGAAGATAGAAACAATGATAGAAGGAATTTTTGCTTTTAACACAGCTGCCAGCGTGCCGGCACCGCCATGGTGTATCGCGGCTTTACATTTTGGCAAGAGCCATTCGTGATTTGATTGATCAACAACGTACAAATTTGGATGATTGGGCAGGCGCGGAAGTTTCGACCATCCTTTACAAAGAATAAATCTATGTTTTGTTTCAGCAAGCAATTCAAGTAAAATGCTGCTTAATAATTCAGGATCAGGAACCGGTATGCTCCCAAACCCAATGTAGACAGGCAGTTCACCATTTTGCAGCCAGGTTAGTAATTCTTGCGGGGCGGTGTATTGATCAGTATTTGAAACACCTGGCAAGGGGAAAAATCCGGTTACATGGAAATGAGGCTCCCAATCGCGGGGCTGCTCAATTATATGCCGGCTGAAATTGTACAACGTAAGCACTTTGGCCTCGTTAGAAGAATGCAGCATGTTTTTCTTTACCGGGGATAAGCCCAATGAAACACGAAAAGCATTTATTCTTTTTTTATACAATTGCCAGTAACCAAAAACCAGCAACCGGTAAGTGAACAAATTATAAGCAGGAAAATTTAAGAAGTCAAAATCAGGGTGCGGAAAATCTTTTGTGGGTGTAGCGGGTGGATTGGGTAAGATCATCGCCCATTTTTTATGTAGCTTCTCCGCAATGGTTGCCACATACAATAAATTAAGTGTGCTGGTGATGAGTACATCTGCCTGTTGGCACACCTTCAGTAATCCTTCATTAATTTCTGGCCTTGTTTGATCACCCGCTTTCTGAAGATATCTCAGCAACGTAAACGTATTACCTGTTTTCAACATTTTTATTGCGTCCGGTGTGTGCAGCAGTTCTTCCATATTGCCCTGCAACTGGAAATAGTCAACACCATAACTTTCGACAAAGCTTTTAAAATTTTCAGCGGCGGCCACCGTAACCCGGTGTCCTTTTTTTTGCAAGCCCAGGGCCAATGCAATAAATGGTTGAACATCGCCGCGTGAGCCGTATGTTAAAATAGCGTAGTGCATGTTTGGCAGAAACTGTTACCATCAAATGTAGGCAAACTTCTACGGCAAATTTATTCTGCTAACAATTACCTTCCCCAAACTCAAATCGAAATCACCGGTATCTATTGCTATTAATCTTTACATTATCTGTGGTTACCCAGGACGCGGAATACCTGTTTATTATTGAATCAAATTTTTCCCTTGGTTGATTAAAAGTTAGTGTAAGATTATATCAAACGTATATCTTCTTATTTAAAAATCACGCTTTACGAATGTACCAGTAGCTGACCTATCTATTAAACGAAAAAGCCTGGTGAAACGAATTCCCAGGCTTTAATCATATCCTTATTTGTTTCATTAAGCTGTTGCTGTTTGCAAACGCATAGCAGCTAATTTATGATACATCCCATAACATACAATCAGGTTTGTTATCTATTGATCAATGTTTTTACGCGTGTGCCAACCAGTTCAATGGAATGCATTAATTTCTCATGAGACAAATCAGCACTGTCCATCTGAAAACTGAGTCTTGAGATACCACCCAATGCTTCGCTATGACGAATAATTTTTTCTGCCACTTCTTCCGGACCGCCCACCAGCAACGCACCTGTTGCACCGGCCTGTGCTTCAAAACGCCCTCTTGTCATCGGCGGCCATCCGCGTTCTTTTCCTATTTTAGTCATGCTGGCTGCATAACCCGGATAGAATTCTTCGACGGCATGTTCTGTTGTGTCACCTACATATCCAAGTGAATGTAAACCAACTTGTAATTGGCCAGGTGAAAATCCAGCCTTCGCGCCGGCGTTTCTATATAAATCTACCAACGGGCGGAAGCGATGTGTCTCACCACCAATAATGGCCACCATTAATGGAAGGCCCAGCATACCAGCGCGTACAAACGATTCTGGCGTTCCACCTACACCCAACCAAATAGGCAGGTGCTCCTGGAGGGGTCTCGGATAAACAGGCTGATTTTTTAATGCAGGGCGAAATTTACCTGACCACGTTACAAATTCATTCTTGCGGATATTGAGTAAGAGATCTAGTTTCTCTGTAAAAAGTTCATCGTAATCGTTGAGGTTAAAACCGAACAATGGAAAAGCGTCGGTAAATGATCCGCGGCCCACCACCATTTCTGCACGGCCCTGCGAAATCAGGTCAAGCGTAGCAAAATTTTGAAACACCCTTACCGGATCAGCAGAACTTAAAACCGTAACTGCACTGGCAAGCCGGATATTTTTCGTGCGCGCGGCTGCCGCTGCCAGAATAAGTGCCGGGGCTG
Source organism: Bacteroidota bacterium (assembly GCA_040004415.1). GTDB lineage: Bacteria > Bacteroidota > Bacteroidia > Chitinophagales > Chitinophagaceae > JACMLD01. Next base: position 2,804 of record JBDUAY010000084.1, read on the forward strand.
AATCAAGAAATCCTTTGCGGTGGTGTTCTCCAATGCCGAATGTGTCAAGACCAACTTTATCAGCCTGTTCTATTCTTTCCAGCAATTGCGCCATGGCGATGGCGTCTTTGGATGCGTCGCTTGTTTCACTGTTAAACTTTGCTGCAAAACTATCTATACCGATTTCCATTTTTATTGTCCTTTTATTTTTTGTACTGAACTGCAAAGCTAGTTATCTTTACTATCTAAAGGATACTACTATCCAAAAGGATACTGGTCCCCTCTTAGATACTACCCTAAAGCGTTTAATATGCCTTCTTTAAAAATGGAATATAACTCTGAAGCCTGCACCCGGAGCATTATAGCGGTGCGTGACACGCTGTATGTATTAAGCGGTAAATGGAAACTGCCTATTATTATTGCACTCAGTGGCGGGCCCATACGCTTTAAAGATCTACAACGGTTACTGCAGGACATTACTCCTAAAATTCTTTCCAAAGAATTAAAAGAACTGGAGCTGAATGAATTTGTTACAAGAACTGTGTATGCTACCTCACCGGTAACGGTAGAATACGCACCAACAAAATATAGTGAATCATTAAATAATATTATTGGTGAGATGCGCACCTGGGGTTTACAGCACCGCAAACGCATTATGAACAGCAGCAGGAGAAGTAAAAAGCGAGCTTTGGCGGATGCGTAAAAAGCTTGCCGGGTCTCTGCTGAATTCCTATACAACCAAACGCACCGCATTGCCGAATTAAATAAATCAGTAAGCCTTATCAAAAAACTTATACCCTTAAAAAGGAGAAAGCCTGTATCAACCTCCATCCGGGATTCCCCCATTCAAATTCCCAAATCGCAATCAGCCATTCCTCCCGGCATTCCCTTAATTTTATAGCCCAAATTAATAGCACCATGTATTCTGTAGCCCAAACAAAAGACCTGCAAAAGCTCACCAAAAAATTAATGGATGAAGCCGCCAAACATCCCATTAAACCAATAGAAATTGACGACCTCCGCAAGGTGCTGCGCTTTCATGAATATCGTTATGCCGTAATGGACGATCCATTACTGGCAGATTATGAATATGATCAGCTCTATAAGGCTCTCGAACGCATAGAAGAAGATAATCCCGCGCTCATTACGGTTAACAGTCCAACGCAGCGCGTGGCAAAAGGGCTCACCAAAGATTTTCCAACGGTGCAACACCTGGTGGGCATGCTGTCTTTGGAGAATTCATATAACGCTGAAGACCTGCTGGATTGGGACCGCAAGGTTCGTGAAGCTGCCGGACTGGATACAATAGAATATTGCGCTGAACCAAAATTTGATGGTGCCAGCATTAGTCTTATATATGAAAATGATTTGCTTACCCGCGCCGCTACCCGCGGTGATGGCGTGCAGGGCGATGAAATAACCACCAACATCAAACAAATAAAATCAGTGCCGTTGTCTGCCGCCTTTTCTGAATACGGCCTGCAGCAGATAGAAATCCGGGGTGAAGTATTGATGACCAAAAAAAGTTTTAAAAAATACAATGATGATTTAGCTGCGGCCGGGTTAGCGCCTTTGGCCAACCCGCGCAATGCGGCGTCTGGCTCTTTGCGCATTAAAGATCCGGCAGAAGTAAAAAAAAGAAACCTGGAGGCGTTTTTATACCATGTTAGCTATTTTATTGCTGACGGACTGGATCCCGAAACCGGCAAAAAAGGTGATGTTGCATTGAGCACGCACAGTGGGGCGCTGGAAATGCTTTGGAATCTGGGCTTCCGCAGCCCCATGAAAGAAAAAAAAGTATTTAAAAACATCCGGCAGGTCATTGATTACGCGCTGGAGTTTGAAGCGGGGCGCGATGACATGCCATATGAGATTGATGGTATGGTTATAAAAGTAAACAGCATTGAATTGCAGGATAGGCTCGGGCAAACAACCCATCACCCCCGTTGGGCAATGGCGTATAAATTTAAAGCGCGGCAGGGAACGAGTAAATTGCGATCAGTAGAATTCCAGGTAGGCAGAACGGGTTCTATAACACCTGTTGCAAAAATTGACCCCGTACCTATTGGCGGTGTAACGGTGGGTTCTATTTCCCTGTTCAATGAAGATGTGATAAAGGAAAAAGATTTAATGATTGGCGATACGGTGCTGGTGGAGAGAGCGGGCGATGTCATTCCGTACATTGTAAAATCGCAGGCGGAATTGCGCGATGGTTCTGAAACCCCCATTGTGTTTCCCAGGAAATGCCCGGTATGCGATCATACGCTGGTAAAGCCTGCAGAAGAAGCTGTATGGCGATGCATCAACCCAACCTGTCCGGCGCAGGTAGTTGAACGCATCATTCATTTTGTTAGCAAAGACGCGATGGACATTCGAAGTTTCGGCGAAGCCAATGTTAGAAAGTTTTATGAACTGGGCTTATTAAAAAGCATCCCCGGTATTTACCATATCGACTTTGAAAAGATTTCAACGCTGGAAGGCTTCGGAAAAAAATCAATTGACAACCTCACCGCGGCAATTGAAAAATCAAAATCGCAACCATTGCACCGCGTTATATTCGGGCTGGGTATACGTTATGTAGGTGAAACAACGGCTAAGATATTGGCGAACGCAGTAAATTATTTACCTGATACTGCCAGCCTTTCGCAGGAAGATCTGCTCAGCCTGGAGGACGTTGGTCCAAAAGTGGCGGGCAGTATTTACGAATTCTTTCATACGGCAGATAACCTGGCGCTTTTGAAACAACTGGAAGCGTCGGGCGTGCATCTTATCAGTACAAAAAAACAAGCGTCTGCGGGCGGCAACCTGGAAGGACAGACGTTTTTATTTACCGGTACGCTGGTGCAGTTAAAGCGCAATGAAGCAGAGGAAATGGTGGAAGCCAGCGGCGGAAAAATATTGGGCGGCGTAAGCAGCAAGCTCAATTATCTTGTAGTGGGAGAAGACGCTGGCTCCAAACTGGAGAAAGCGAAAAAGATTACGAGCGTGCATATAATATCTGAGCAGGAGTTTTTAAATATGGTTAGGAAGTAACGTAGAAGTAAATCGTCGGTCTTCAATGGTGAGGCATAAGATGTGATAGGCCGATGTTTATTTTTGATGTTATTTTCCAGGGTAAGATTGTTACCAATCTGCAGGGACACCCAGTTTGCAAGTCAGAGACATGATACAGTTTTAAAAACGACCGTAGTCTTGTTGCATAGATATTGGTATAGTCTTTAAGAACCTGCCGCAATCCAGTTCAACAACTACACAACCTTGTACGTCATTGCGGGAACTACGTGGGTTTTGCGGGGTGAACAGATAGTAAAAAATAAAATATTTAAGCTATAATATTTCTGTAACTTTAAAAAAATACCAAGGCATGATAAAAGCACTGTCCGCCGAAGTATGGAAACCGCTACAGTTTCCCGGATGGAAGCAGCTCAGGAACAAATACGCCTTATCATCTCATGGGCGTATTGCCAGTTACAAAGACGATGTGCTGCAAGATGGAAAACTATTGCAAGGCTCCATTACTACCGGTTACAAAACCCTTAACCTGCATCGGCCGGAGAACAACGGTACGCTGTACATTCACAGGGAAATTGCCAGGCTCTTTAATAAGAAGCCGGGTAACAAACACAAGTATGTTATCCATGTTAACCACAACAAAATGGATAACAGCAGTAAAAATCTGCAGTGGTCGTCGTTAGAAACGATGATAGACCACCAACAAAAAAGCCCAGCCAAAATTGCCTACAAAAAAGTACAGGCAAACCGCACGGTGGGATTAAAACTGACTGCCACCCAGGTAAAGTCAATTAAAAAAACACTGGAAGATCCCAAAAGAAAACTTACCATTAAAAAAGTGGCAGAGAAATTTGGTGTAAGTGAAATGACGATGTACCGCATCAAAAGCGGTGAAAACTGGGGACGCATCAGGAAGTAGCGTATTGCATGGCCGAACTGATTAAAGGGTGATTGTGCTAATCACCCTTTATTTTTTGCCTCATGCGAAGACGTTTCACGCAAAGGAAGATTTCACGCCAGGACAGCAAAGATGCAAGCAAAGGTTTTCCTGTTGGCGTCTTAACAACTTTGCGTGTTTGTGTGAAACACATTGCTTGTGTAAACCATCCTGCTAAAAACTTGTTATTACTGTTACAATTAAATTTATGCTTCAACCGACTACGTTAAAATTTCTCAAAAATTTACAAAAGAACAACAACAGGCCCTGGTTTGAAAAAAACCGTACTGTATATGAGGATGCAAAGGCCGACTTTGCGCAATTTATTCAAGCCATTGTAGATAAACATGGTAAGAAAGATGAAACCATCAAAGAACTGAAAGCGAAGGAATGTATGTTTCGTATTAACCGCGATGTACGTTTTGCAAAAGATAAATCACCATACAAAAATAATTTTGGCGCGAGCATTAACCGCGGCGGAAAAAAATCTGTGTATGCCGGTTATTATTTTCATTGTCAGCCAGGCGAAGCATTTGTTGGTGGTGGTTTATGGGTGCCGGTACCGGCAGATCTTAAAAAAGTACGGCAGGAAGTAGACTACTGTTATGATGAATTCAAAAAAATTATTGGATCGAAAAAGTTTATGACTGTTTATGGTGATTTGATCAAAGACAATGAAACCAGCCTGGTTAAAGTACCGCAGGGTTTTGAAAAAGGCAATCCTGCGGCTGAATATATTAAACTGAAAAGTTTTATTGCGATGAAACAATTGGATGATGCTACTATTACATCCAAAGATTTGGTAAAAATAACGGTGGAAGCTTTCGAAACGCTACAGCCTTTGCTGACGTTTTTGAACAGGGCGCTGGCGCCTGAATAGTGTGAACTGAACCGGGAGGTGCTTTTGTGTCGCACCCCCGAATCCCTAAAGGGGAGAATGATCGTGTTATCGATCTGATTAGATTATAGAGAAATTCTGTAATCTTAGTAGGATAGATACACAGTGTTAAAAATCTAAACGGTCATTTGGAATTGCAGCGATCTTGTTAGTTACGCTGTTTGATCTAAGGCTCGCCGCCAAATAGCAGATGTCGGGGTTGGCTTTATCGCCTATTTCATTCCATTTATCGAAGGAAATAATACAAAAGCCGAATTAATTTAGAAGACCGCTTTGCGCGATGCATCTTTGTATCAGCAAGAACGAAATATCCAAATCCCCTGATAACCCAGAAAATCCTAATCCGTAGAAAACCCTACACCTTGAATCCAATTACCCTTTTAACCCAGAAATCCTAATCCGTAGAAAACCCTACACCTTAAATCCAAATACCCTTTTAACACAGAAATCCTAATCCGTAGAAAGCCTAAACCTTGAATCCAATTACCCTTTTAACCCTGAAATCCTAATCCGTAGAAAACCCTGCCTGTACGTTCAGGAACACCTTAATCCATTATCCAATTCTTAAAAGCCGCTAATCGTACTCAGAAACCTTTTGCCATCTGTTCCAAAGAAAATATTTTTCTGAGCATAAAAAAAGAGCCATTGACGTGACTCTTTTTTCGTTTATAAGGCTTTCGCCGAATCTCCAGAAAGAGCAGATCATATCTTTAACGCCGCCTGCCGCCATTGTTTGGTGTTTTCGCCAACAACTATATTGCCGCCGGAATTTTCTTATATTTAAGCACATACTCCTCCTTATGCGTAAATATTTTTTTATACTGGCTTTAATCTCAACTGTTTCTATTTGCCCTGCACAAACGTTTCGTGTTATTATCGCTCCTTCATTAAACCAAACTGTTTTAGACGGCCGGTTACTATTGCTGGTCTCTAATAACGACCATGCAGAACCGCGTTTCCAGGTGGGTGATGATGCACATTCACAGATGGTCTTTGGTATTGATGTTGAAAACTGGCAACCAGGCACTTCGCAATTAGTAGACATGCATGCATTTGGCTATCCGCTTGAACGCCTGAAGGATATTCCGGCGGGCGATTATTACTTGCAGGTATTGCTGCACAAATATGAAACCTTCCATTTAAAGAATGGCAAAACTGTAAAGCTACCCATGGATCGCGGCGAGGGCCAGCATTGGAACATCGCCCCCGGCAATATTTATTCAACCCCAATAAAAATCCATTTTGATCCGCTTGCCGCAAATGAAATTGCATTAACCATCAATCAAATTATTCCGCCTATTAAAGAAGCAGAAGACAGCAAATACATCAAACACATTAAAATTCAAAGCAAATTACTGACAGAATTTTGGGGCCGCCCCATGTTTCTCGGCGCACATATTCTGCTGCCCGAAGGTTTCGATACACATCCATCTGTTAAGTATCCGCTGGCAATACTTCATGGACACTTTCCGACCGATTTGGAAGGGTTTCGCACCACACCGCCAGATGCCAATATTCCTGCAGATACCAACGCACGCTTCCGGATAACCGGCTATAATAAAATTATCCAGGAAGAGGCGTATCGTTTTTATAAGCAATGGGCCGGCGCAAGTTTTCCACGTGTGCTGGCAATAGAGATACAACATGCTAATCCATACTATGATGATTCTTATGCAGTAAATTCTGAATGCCTCGGGCCATACGGCGATGCGATAACGTATGAATTGATTCCGGCTATTGAAAAACAATTCAGGGGTATCGGACAGGGATGGGCGCGCTTTATGTATGGCGGTTCCACCGGTGGTTGGGAAGTACTGGCCGCACAGGTCTTTTATCCGGATGAATACAATGGATGTTATGCTGCCTGTCCAGACCCGGTCGACTTTCATCATTATACAACTATTGATATTTATAACGATAAGAACGCATTTTATCCTGCCAGTGATTATAGGAAAACGCCGCGGCCCGCTTACCGCGATTATCTTGGCCATGTGAGTAGCACTGTAAAAGAAACCAATCAGCGCGAACTTGCATTGGGCACACGTACACGCAGCGGCGACCAGTTTGATATCTGGGAAGCCGTCTTCTCCCCAATGGATAAAGATGGCTATCCCAAAAGAATATTTGATAAATACACCGGCGCCATTGATACCAGTGTAGCTGCTTACTGGAGAGATCATTTTGATCTAACACACATCATTAAACGCGATTGGCCTAAACTGGGAGAAAAACTTGCAGGCAAAATCCATATCTACGTGGGCGACATGGACAGTTATTATCTCAACAACGCTGTGTACAGCGCAGAAGATATGCTGAAGAAATTAAACAACCCGGCATGCAATTGCGAAATAACATATGGCGATCGGGCTGAGCATTGCTGGAACGGAGATCCCACCCAGCCAAATTACATCAGCCGGTTACGGTATCACACTATGTTTATAAAAAAATGGGCACAGGAAATCGCCAAGCGTTCACCAAAAAATGCCGATTTAAAAAGCTGGCGGTATTAATAGAACGGCATTGGCGATGAGCGCAGGGCCCGACGCTGTTATATTACGGCCTTCCAGGCTTGTTTGATTGACCAATATCAACGCCCTGAAAACGCGCGGGATGTGAGCGGGGGGTTGAAGCCCGATGTGGTTTAGTTAAGACGCGCGGCGTCTCTCTGTGTACTTTTTGGCGGGATTCCTTCGCAACTATTTAACTACGGTGCCACGGGGGCCACAAGGAAGCACTGCACATTTCCCTGTGCTTCTCTCGGTTTCATTGCCTCCTATGTTTGCGGCAAAGGCGAACAGGGGAGCTCTTCGGGCCGGATTAACACTATCATCACTAACCAAATGACATTGGGTGATGCGTCTCGCGCATAGCGGAAAATAATGCTGGTAAACTACTTTAACAGCATTGTTAAATGATAAATGTTTGCTGATAAAATAGAACGCTTTAAGTATTTTTGAAGCAGACAAATAACATTATTATTTTAACCATACGGATAATTTTATGGCAGACTTTTACATCAGCTCACATTCAGACCATAACGGTATTACAACCATTGAATTCTTTCATCCGCAAAGCAATTCACTTCCTGGTAAAATGCTGAATGATCTCGCCCAGGAAATCCATCATGCGGGTTTAAGTACAGATACAAAAGTGATCATTCTCCGCGCTGGTGGGGAAAAAGCTTTTTGCGCAGGCGCTTCGTTTGAAGAACTCTCGGCCATCCAAAATGAAAAAGAAGGTCATGCTTTTTTTATGGGCTTTGCACGCGTCATTAATTCCATGCGTACCTGCGGTAAATTAATTATTGGGCGCATACAAGGTAAATGTGTTGGCGGCGGTGTGGGGCTGATGGCGTCTGTTGATTATGCCATTGCTACAGAAGCAGCGGAAATAAAATTAAGTGAACTGGCAATTGGTATCGGTCCTTTTGTAGTTGGGCCAGCCATTGAAAGAAAAACAGGCACTGCAGCATTTAGTCATTTGGCAATGGATGCGCATATGTGGCGCAATGCAGATTGGGCAAAACGAAAAGGTTTGTTTGCGGAGGTACATGGAAGTATTGAAAACATGGATGAATCTGTTGCACGGCTTGCACATACCCTGGCGCACTCAAATCCAGAAGCACTGGCAGACATAAAGAAAATTTTCTGGAAAGGCACAGAACATTGGGATTTGTTGCTGTCTGAACGTGCCGCCACCAGTGGAAAATTAGCCATCAGCAAGTTTACAAAAGATGCGCTTGCAAAGTTTGGCAGCAAAAAATAGAAGAAGAAACGCCTGATTTGATGCCCGCCCGGCCGGTCATACAGACGGGTCTGATTCCTTACTGCAAACTGTTCGTTCTTCTTTGGATGATCCTCCCCGGTAAAATAATGAAGAAGCGATTCAAAACTAAATTGCTGTTTTTGCATCTTGCCAACCATGATTGAATCATTCAACAAAGATAATTTTCAACAGCGCTGTAATCAACTGGCCAAGCGGGATGCGCATTTGCAATCGATTATTAAGCAATACGGCCATCCGCCCATGTGGAACAGGCCTGCTACGTTTGAATCACTCATTCACATTATACTGGAGCAGCAGGTATCATTGTCTTCCGCAAAAGCTGCACTAAATAAGCTCAAAGAAAAAATTACAAAGGTTACGCCGGAGAAATTACTGCAATTAAGCGACGCTGAACTGAGAGCCTGTTATTTCAGCCGGCAAAAAACTGTTTACGCACGTTGTCTCGCAGAAGCCATCGTAACAAAAAAATTAAATTTAAAGAGGCTAAATACCGGTACGGATAGTGAAATAAGAACAGAATTAAAAAAAATAAAGGGTATTGGCGACTGGACCGTTGATGTGTACCTGCTATTTGTTTTGCAGCGATCAGATGTTTTTCCTACAGGCGATCTGGCGATGATGAAAGCGTTAAAAGAAATTAAGCAATTGCCGGAACATGCTACCAAAGAAGAAATTGTCCAATTAGCTGAACAATGGAGGCCACACCGGTCACTTGCTACGATGCTGTTGTGGCACCATTATATTAAAACGAGGAATATTAAATTATGATTACCGGATTTTGGGATTTCCTTCGGTGTAACATGCAGTGTAAATCCCAAAATCGCTCAATCAGGAAATCAGCAATTACATGTTCAGGCCACCGCACGCACTAATAACCTGGCCGGTGATGTAACTGCTCATATCAGACGCAAGGAATAAAGTTGTATTGGCAATTTCTTCCGCGGTGCCAAATCTCCCCAACGGGATTTTCTCAAGAAATGCTTTAGACGCATCCCCGTCTTTAAGATAGTTGGTCATATCGGTTTCTATAAAACCAGGCGCAATTGCATTGCAGCGTATGTTGCGGCTGCCAAGTTCTGCTGCAATTGATTTTGTAAAACCGATGATACCGGCTTTGCTGGCTGCGTAACTGCTCTGGCCCGCATTGCCGCGCACGCCAATAATTGAACTCATATTAATGATGCTGCCTTTCTTTGCTTTCATCATTGGCCGGATGACTTGCTTGGTCATATTGTACACACTCTTGAGATTAATATTCATGACTTCATCCCATTGCTCTGCAGTCATGCGCAGCAACAAGTTATCTTTAGAAATACCTGCATTGTTTACACAAACATCGATCGTACCAAATTCTTTTATTACATCATGTACAAAAATTTCACTGGCAGCAAAATCACCTGCATTACTTTTGTACGCTTTTGCTTTGCTACCCATCGCCTGCAATTTTTCTTCCAGTGCTTTTGCTTTGTCAGCGCTGCTATCGCTTACATAGGTAAATGCAATATGCGCGCCATGCTCCGCCAGCCTGATGGCAATAGCTTCACCAATACCGCGTGCCGCGCCGGTTACAATAGCAATTTTATTATCCAGTAATTTCATCTGTTCATTTTTATTTTTTACGGGTCAGATGGAAATGCACATTGATATTATACAATGTTGAAAGTTACCACGCTCGTTTTCATTGGTATTTTTTGTGGTAAGCAAAGTAACTGAATTAAATTTTATGACAAGAATTCTGCCTACTGATTTAGCTGCAAAATCTCCTCCAGCAATGTTCTTTCATTGCTTAGCCTGGGCACTTTGTGCTGTCCGCCCAGCTTCCCTTTGCTCTTTAACCACGCGTTAAATGAACCTGGTTTTAGCGCGTGAAGAATAGGCATCCGCAATGCAATGTCTTTATAACGTTTTGCTTCGTAATCACTGTTAAGGCTTTTAAGCGCGGTGTCTAATTGTTGTGTGAACTGGTAGAGATCGGCGGGCTCTTTTTCAAATTCAATCAGCCATTCATGTGCTCCATTGCTGTGTTCGCTAAAATAAATGGGCGCGGCGGTGTAATCATTTACAACGGCGCCGGTATTTTCTGATGCAATGGCAATGGCTTTGTCGGTATTATCTACAATTACTTCTTCGCCAAATGCATTCATGTAATGTTTTAACCGGCCGCTTACTTTTATTTTGTATGGATTCAGTGAAGTAAACTGAACGGTATCGCCAACGATATATCTCCACAATCCACCTGTGGTACTAATAATCAATGCATAATTTTTATGCAGTTCAACTTTACCCAATCCAAATGTTTGCGGAAATTTTTTTCCATACTCTTCAATGGGCATAAACTCATAAAAAATACCATGCTGTGTAAATAATAATAATCCCTCTTCCGAAGAATTTACCTGCGCCGCAAAAAAGCCTTCACTGGCATTATATGTTTCCAGGTAATTAATGTCTTTGCCAATTAATTTTTTAAACTGTTCTTTGTATGGAACAAAAGATACGCCACCATGCAAATACAATTCAAGATGGGGCCATATTTCAGCCAGGTTTCGTTTGCCACTTATTTCTAAAATGCGTTTTATAAGAACAAGTGTCCAGGTAGGAACACCGGAAATAGACGTAACATTTTCATGCATAGTAGCCTGCGCCAATTGCTCAATCTTTCCTTCCCATTCATCCATTAATGCTATGCTGAGTTCCGGTGTGCGTATCCAGTTGCTCCACACCGGTGAGTTTTGCATCAGCACCGCGCTCAAATCCCCATACTGTATATTTTCATTTACTTTATGCACCTGGTGACTGCCGCCAATTACCAATCCCTTACCGGTTAATAAATCAGAGTCGGGAAAATTTCTATAGTACATCGTAAGCACATCTTTGGATGCCTGGTAATGATTTTCTTCCAGGCTTTCTTTGCTTACCGGAATGTATTTGCTTTTATCGCTGGTGGTGCCGCTGCTCTTGGCAAACCATTCGATAGGTGTGTTCCAGAGTATATTTTCTTCGCCATTCATCATGCGGTTGATAAATGGTTTCAAATCTTCATACTCGTGCACTGGCACGGTTTGCTTGAATGTTTTAAGAGAAAAAAGTTGTGTGAATTTGTAGTGCCGGCCAAACTCTGTGTATTGGGCCGCGGTTACCAGTTCCTGCAAAACTTCGCGCTGGGCCGCCACAGGTTGGGAGGTCCAAAGTTCAATTAGACGAAGCCTTAACCGGGCAAGCTTGGATATTGCAGGCGACAAAAGTTTCATACCGTACCGGCAAAATAAACAAATGCCATGATACTTGACTAATTAAAAGGCAAATAGTGTTTACGTAAAGGGGAATTTTAATGACCAACAAAGCTTTTCCGTTACTATTAAACTTCTGTTATGCCGGATAACAATTTTCAACTACATCGTTCTTCTGGCATATTACACTATGCTATTTTTCAAACTCTCCATTTTCTACATACAAAGAAAGTTTTGAGAGGTAAGATTGTATTTCTCTTACAGCGCCATCCAATTTGCTTACCTGTTCTTGCATAATAACAGCACCTTCAATTGTTGAAAGACTACCTGCATGATAAGAAAAAGAAGTAAAATCGGAAATGCTCAGTTCTGGCAGCTGCATGGCAGTTTCTTTTAATTTGGGGCGATGATTTTTTTCAGCAAATTGAATACAGGCTTTTTTGATTTCAACCACAAACTGGAAAAAATTGTTGAGATTCAATTCATCATTCGCCGGCAAATTTTCTACATGCACAATGGTTACCGGCGCATCAACAATATGTTGTGCCATCTCTTCGCCGTTTTTTAATATGACGCTTAATTTATCACCTGTCATTTCTTTCTCCCCAATCTTTATTCTTGCTTCTTCATACAGGTAGTCTTTTCGTTTCAGTTCAAAGTTCTTACCAAGGTACAGACTGCGCACCTGTTCATCTTCGGCCAACTCTTCCGCAGTTCCATGTTTAAAGATCTTTCCTTCAATCAATAAATAAGCGCGGTCACAAATAGAAAGTGTTTCATTAACATTATGGTCTGTAATAAGAATACCAATATTTTTTGTTTTAAGTCGCGCCACAACTGTCTGAATGTCTTCTACAGCAATCGGGTCAACACCTGCAAAGGGTTCATCCAGCAGAATAAATTTTGGATCGACCGCCAGTGCGCGCGCAATTTCTGTACGTCTTCTTTCGCCACCGCTCAGGCTATCACCATTATTTTTTCTAACATGGTGCAGACCAAATTCATCCAGCAAACTTTCTAATTTTTCTCTCTGTTCCTGTTTACTTAGTTTGGTCATTTCCAGGATCGCCTTAATATTATCTTCTACTGTCAATTTGCGGAATACAGATGCTTCCTGCGGAAGATAACCCAAACCCATCTGGGCTCTTTTATACATAGGCTGGCGCGTAATGTCTTCATCGTTTAAAAAAACCGTGCCTTCATCGGGCCGTATAAGGCCAACAACCATATAAAACGTAGTGGTTTTACCCGCTCCGTTTGGCCCCAGTAAACCTACGATTTCACCTTGCTTAACTTCTATCGAAACATGGTTAACCACCGTGCGGTTGCGATAGCTTTTAATAAGGTCGTGCGTGTGGATAGTTAAACTCAATTGATCAGCTTTGTACAAAAATACCGTAACTGGGGCAATCATGCTCAGGCCCGATTTATTTAACAGGGTTTTGATATATAACCAACCATGAGTATGTTTGCGCCTATATTTACAAGCAATGAAGGTAATAGACCATTTAAACAGCGCGAAAGAGACACTTGTATCGTTTGA
>JBDUAY010000451.1:0-4759 GCA_040004415.1 Bacteroidota bacterium
TTCGCTCAGCGTTTTAGGCGAGCTCACGGTAGAGTTTTTCGATTCTATCGAGGCCCTTGGCGATCGTACTCTCGGATGCAGCAAAGCTCAGGCGCAAATGGCCCTCGGCGCCACAAACAGATCCAGGAACCGCCGCCACCTGAAAAAAAACCGGAAAAGAAAGAAATAACAATCAATGACAAAGTAATGGTAGAGGTATCTATGCGCGAGACGATTACCCGCGATGAAGATGACAAAGACCAAAATGTAAGTTTTACGGTTACCAGTCCAGTAGTTTACCAGGGTATCACCATTATCAGATCAGGAGCGGTTGCACACGGCAGCATCCGGATTGGAAGAAAAATTTCGCTGGTAAGTATTAACTCGGTTACTGCAGCCAACGGGCAGGAGATTCAATTGAAGGGTCATGACCATAGGAAAGTAAAACAACTGGCAGACAACCGTGCGTATACCGCTTTTGTAGAAAAAGGCATCCGGCTTATCTTTTAAAATTATAACCATAGCATTAAATCAGTCGTTGACGATGGGGCTATGAATGTTTCTCTCGTGTTAGGTTTATCAGGCCGTCTCTTAGTTGAGGCGGCCTTTTATTCTAACGGCATTTCTGCAAAGCAGCAACGACCGGCAAGTTGTGACAACGACATTGATCAAGATTTCTTCGTATTAATATTTGAACTCTTATAATAAATGGATTTTTTTGACTTACATTTTTGGTAAGATCGCTTTATTCATTCCACTTCCTTTCTTTATTGTTTTCATATTGCATGCATTGCCAGTATTTGCGTTGAGCTCACCCAATTTATTTTCAGTGTTGGCGTTGCAGATATTGACGATGTAATTCTAAATACATTGGGCGCTATCATCGGTGTGGTATTTGTGAATTTATTTAGAAACCAGTTTCTGCAGGGACACACTTGTCTTGAAAGTTAATTAACCGGGTAAAATATATAGTTTTCGTATTGCTCCATTTTCTCTCTTCTTTCGCGTAACCTTCAATTAATCGTCGTTGCTTTCTGCATGATGGAACGGATTTGAAGGAAACCGGCGCCAAAATCTTCACAGATTATTGCTTTACGCAAATAAAAAATCCGGAAGAAATCAAACACACACTTAAACCCATATCTTAGAATAACAATTTTTATACATATATCAACTACGTTATGCGGGCGTGCCCCGGATATCGTAAGTCCGTTTTAACAAACTAATTCTTTTACATTTTTTACACCCATTTATGAAAACATTTTTTGCCCTCGTATTCAGCTTTTCAGTATTTGCTTCTTACGCGCAACCAGGAGAAACATCTTCCTTTAAACGCTTTGCTTTCCAGGTAGGTACTGCCGTTTCCAATATGAATTTTAACAAGGGAGAACCAACTCCGGCTATGCATTACGCCGCCGCGTGGAAGCCCGGCATCACCCTTGGCTTTTTGCTGCGCGTTCCATTGGCGAAAAATTTTTTTCTGCAACCGGAATATGCATATACACAAAGGAAAAGTGCTGATAAAAACTCCGCCATCGATTATTCACTGAATTATTTCTCAATGCCCATTTTATTAAACTATAAAATCATCCCGGCAATTTCAATCCTGGCAGGACCACAATTAGAACTACTGATAAATGCAAAATCGAATGATCATACGGGCGGCAGTTTCAATATTACGCATGATACAGAGGAGCGCAGCATCGGTATTACTGCTGGCATTGAAGTGGAAATAAAAAAGATATTTATTTTTTCTGCGCGTTACCTGCAAGGGCTGAATCATGTTGGCATCGGACAGCGCTCAAATGTAAAAGAATTTCAGTTTCAGGCAGTAAACGTAACGGCAGGTATACGGTTTTAAGTCATCCTCCAGAATGCATACCCGCCTATTCATCTGCCGGCTTCCATATTACCGGATAAGGAAATAATAAAAAAAGGGAACCAATTATGGCTCCCTTTCTATTTATTCAAATCAATTAGATTTTATTATCCTAAAGCAACTCTTTTAAATTCAGTTACGGTTACGCCGCCTTCCTTTAAGTAATCACCCACTGATTTGCCAGCATCTTTTACAAAAGCCTGTGCAAGTAAAGTTTGCTCCTTAAAAAAAGCACCCATCTTACCCTCAGCAATTTTTGCCAGCATTTCATCTGGCTTACCAGCCATTTTAGGATCCTGCTTCATCAATTCCATAATGATATCTTTTTCGCGTGCAATGGTTTCTGCTGGTACAGAAGCTGCGTCTACTGCAACCGGGTTCATCGCAGCAATCTGCATTGCTACATCTTTACCAGCGTCTTTCGCTTCTTTGCTTAAACCAACCAGTACACCCATGCGATAAGAACCGTGTATGTAAGCTGCTACATAAGGTGCATCAACCCTTTCAAATTTATTAATACCAATCTTTTCACCGATAGAAGCTAATTTATCATTGATCAACTCCGATATTTTAACGCCATCGATACTTACTTCAGTCAGCTCTTCTGCGCTTTTTACGTTGTTGGCAATCGCTGCATCGGCAATGCGCTGCGTGAATGCAACAAAATCCGGGCTCTTGCTAACAAAGTCTGTTTCGCAACTAACGCATACAACGAGGCCTGTTTTATTATCGGCGGTTGTTTGTGCAATTACTACACCTTCTTTTGCTTCGCGATCGCTGCGTTTTGCTGCAACTTTCTGACCCTGTTTGCGCAACCAGTCAATGGCTGCTTCAAAATCACCATTTGTTTCTGTTAATGCTTTGCGGCAATCCATCATGCCTGCACCGGTCATCTGGCGCAGCTTGTTTATATCCTGCGCACTTATTGTTACTGTTGACATAGTATTGCTTTGAAAATTTCACAATTTGAAAATGAATCAACATTTTCAGTTATCATGTTTTATTAATAACTATCATACTATAATTGTTGCTGCTGAAGCAACGCCAAATTATTGCTGATAATTTTTTGGACAGGAGATAAACTTATCTTCCTCCACCCGGCCTGCGGTTTCCACCACCGCCAGCACCACCACCTGGTCCGCCTACACGACGTTTACCGGGGCCGCCTGGTCCACCCGGACCGCCTGGTCCGCGACTTCTTCCACCACGACCGCTTTCTGCATCAGCTTCTGCCTGCAGGCGGGCCGCTTTTCTTTCCTTTTCATCATCTGTATCATCCACTTCTTCATCTTTTGCTGCCTGGCGTTCAGACAAGCCTTCAGAAATAGCAGCCGCTATATAATTAACAATGATAGCAATTGATTTTGTTGCATCGTCATTAGAAGGAATGGCGTAATCAACTTTATTTGGATCGCAATTGGTATCAACCATACCAAATGTAAGAATGCCCAAACGTTTCGCTTCTGCCAGTGCAATATGCTCATGACCAATATCTATCAGGAATAAGGCAGCAGGTACACGGCCCAATTGAGCGATACCACCCAGCACTTTTTCCATTTTTTCTTTATCGCGTGTTAAGGTAAGACGTTCTTTTTTAGTGATGCTTTCAAGCGTGCCATCCGTCAGCATTTTTTCAATGCTCTGCATTTTCTTTACACTCTTGCGAACGGTGTTAAAATTGGTAAGCATACCACCCAACCAACGTTCTGTAACAAAAGGCATATTTATTCTCTTTGCGCAATCTGTTACAATTTCTTTGGCTTGTTTTTTTGTGCCTACAAACATGATCTTTTTACCGCTGCGTGCAATCTGTTTCAGTAGAGCTGATACTTCGTGCAGGCTTTCAGTAGTCTTGTTGAGATCAATAATGTGTATGCCTTTTTTTTCAGCAAAGATGTAAGGCAGCATCTTTGGGTTCCACTTCTTGCGCAGGTGGCCAAAATGCACACCAGCGTCTAATAATTGCTGTTGTAATGAAGTGCTGTTTTCCATTGTATTTTTAAGCTTTTAGCCATTAGCTGTTAGCTGTTAGCTGTTATTAATAGATAATTTTTAAAACACCGCCTCGACTAATAGCTAACAGCTAAAAGCTAACGGCTGGCAAATTAACGTTTGCTGAACTGGAAGCTTCTGCGGGCTTTCTTCTTACCTGGTTTCTTACGCTCAACCACTCTTGGATCGCGGTGTAATAAACCAGCAGCTTTTAACTGCGGACGGTATTCAGGATTTACTTCCAGCAATGCACGGGCAATACCCAGTTTAGCAGCTTCTGCCTGGCCTTTAACGCCACCACCGGTTGCATTGATTACAACATCAAATTTATCTGACGCTTCAATCGTTTTCAATGGCAATTCTACCTGGTTCTGCAGGTATACCAAAGGAAAATAGGTTTTGTAATCCTTATCGTTAATAGTCACCTTGCCTTCACCCTTTGTAATAAATACACGGGTAACAGCAGCTTTACGGCGACCAACGGCATTTTTTTGCTTTTCCATTTATTTGTTTGATTTGGAATTTAGAATTTTAATTCTTTAGGCTGTTGTGCTGTGTGCGGATGTTTAACATCAGCATACACAAACAATTTCTTGTACATCGCACGGCCAAGACGATTTTTAGGCAACATACCTTTAATAGCTCTTTCCAGTACTACTTCAGGACGGCGCTTTAATAAATCCATGGCCCTTTCTTCTCTTAAACCTCCGGGATAACCGCTAAAATTCTGGTACATTTTCTGGTCGTCTTTCTTACCGGTAAATACAACCTTATCAGCATTGATAATGATTACGAAATCTCCGCAATCTACGTGAGGTGTAAAATAGGCTTTGTTCTTGCCCCGCAATACGGCAGCAATTCTTGCGCTCATGCGTCCTACGGTTTGATTAGTACCGTCTACAACATACC
>JBDUAY010000085.1:0-16110 GCA_040004415.1 Bacteroidota bacterium
GGAATTTGCTGACCCGCAATTTCAATATCAGCAGGCGTAAATGCATCAATTTTATTTTTTGCTACAATAAAAGAACGGTGTACCCGGATAAACTGCTGACCCGGCAATGTATTTTCTATTTCGTGCAAATTAAACTTGGTAAGAATTGTTTTTCCTTTTGTAGTGATGCGGATGTATTCTTTAACACTTTCTATATACAGAATATCCTCAATCATAATTTTCACTTTTTTCTTGCTGACATTAAAAAATAAATGTGGCTTTTCAGCAGTAAGTTCAACAACCGGTGCAGCGACACCACTCTCTGCTACCTGACGTAATTTATTTACCGACATCAGGAACCGGCTGAATTCAACCGGTTTTAGTAAATAATCAATAACATTGAGTTCATATCCCTGCAAAGCATATTCAGTATAAGCCGATGTAATGATAATATGCGGGGGCTGTTTGAGCGTTTTTAAAAAATCTGTTCCTTTTAGTTTTGGCAGGTGAATGTCGAGAAAAATCAGGTCGATGTTTTCACTTTGCAATTTCTCCATCGCGTACAGCGCATCGCTGCAAATGCCTTTTAAATTCAGGAACGGCACCTGCTTTACGTAGTCTTCCAGCACTTCTGCTGCCAGTGGTTCGTCCTCCACAATAAGACAATTATATTTTTTCATGACTGTTCAGATGAATGGTAAGATTTACGGAAAAACTGGTTTCGTTATCGTTTACCTGCAGATCAAATTGCCTGTACATTAATTCAAGTTGCCTTTTTACATTGCAAAGTCCAATTTTAGTATCGCCAGAAGCAACGCCAGTATTTTCTTTTGCATTTTCTACCATAAAATGCAGAACGCCATTTTTTAGCAGCAGTTCAATGTTGACAAAAGAATCAAACCTGGTTTCACTAATACCATGTTTAAAAGCATTTTCAACGAAGGGTAATAACAGAAGCGGCGATACCTGCTGATGGCTGTTATCGATTTCTTTTTTAAAGGTAATATTAAGACGTTCGTTGTAGCGAATCCTTTCCAGGTCAAGATAATCCTCTATCAGCCCGGTTTCTTCCGCAATGGTAATAAATGGCTTACCAGATTCATACAACATAAAACGAAGCATTTTGGACAACTTCATCACTACATCCGGTGTACGATCAGATTTTTTCCTCGCCAGCGCGTAAATATTGTTTAGTGTATTAAAAAGAAAATGCGGATTGGTTTGATTTTTTAAAAACTTTAATTCCGTTTCCAGCTTCTCTTTTATTAAAATCTTTTCCTGTTCCTTTCCCGCCAGTTGGAGCCGCAGTTGTTTAATAAAAATGGCAGCACCTGCTGCAAACCCAAGATCCATCAGGTTGGCAAGAAAACCAAGCAGGTTAAAAAATGGAGGCACATTGAGTAATCCATGATAAACGAGCGGAACAGTGACATATCTTGCCAGCAATCTGAACAGGATCAATGTAACAAACAGTGAAAAAACAATATACAGAACATTCTTCCAAAGCTTACCCTTGCCTGCCAAAATATTATCCAGTAAAACGTATAAAACAAAATAGGTAAACAATAATTTAGGCAACAGGTAAACAAAGCTGTTGCCGATAGCCATTGTTATCTGCTGGCTCATCGGTAAGCTCTGCAATTTTGCCGTGTCCCACAGGTAAGACATCAGCGTGTCCTGCACCATATAAACCGTCCAGAAAAGGAGGTGTAATAAAAATCGTTTCATCTGGCTCAAAATTCATGCGTGTCAACAACAACAGCAAACTTATTTTTTGAAGTAAATATTGCTGCCAGGCAGAAAAAAATGCCGGCAAAAGCGAACGATTCACAAACGCCAAGCCGGTCGCTGGTGTCGTTCACGTTAGCAAGAAAGCGTGGAATATGCAGCAGCAGAAACCAGCCTGTAATCATGATGCCTGATAGCAACGAAGCCAGGCGCCTGGTTGCCGGAAGCAAAATACCGGTACCGCCCGCCACTAAACAGATTCCGCAGAAATAAGTCCAGAAAGAATGGAAAGGAATATAAGCTGGGATCAGCGTATCAACGAATGGCGCGTATTTAAAATGCGCATACCCGCACACTACCAGGAAAAGCGCAAGCGTAGCTGTTCCGGCGAACACTAATTTTCTATCATTGCCTTTGCAGGAAGCAGCGATAATTAAACACGAGCCGGCCAATGCCAATGCTTTAAATGCATTGGGCCATGTGTCTGCCAGGGTTGCAATATGCCTGGATATGGAAAGCAGTGCAATCAGCGCAGCCATGATGAACGAGGCAGCGATAGTTTTTTTATCGATCAGGATGGTGATGGCGCATAATACAATTAAAGCTCCTGAAATATAACCCAGCACCGGGTTACCATGGAAGGAAGCAGGCCACGCAGGTGGACGACCCACAATAAAATCTTTATCAATAAAACAAAGTATACCAAGGGCCAATATTCCTATGGCAAACATACTGCGCCCGGCTTTTAAAAGACTATACATATAAAAGGATTTGTTTATAATACCGGCGTCAAAAGATGGATCCAGGATAGACCGGCAATCGCTTCAGTTCTCCATTTCTGCTTATTGATAACATGACTTTTTCTTTTGCCGATTGCAAAAGTGTCTTATACTGCATGATATTATTTGAGAAATTAGTGTTCACGCCAATCAGCACGTCACCGGGTTTTATACCTGCTTTTTCACCGGGAGAATCTGGCATCACATCTTCAATATAAATAGTGCCTTCCTCATAATAAATTCCCAGGCCTGTATACGTGTAATCAAACGGATCTGTAAAATGACTGTTGGGCAAAAGATGGATTTCGCCGGCCGGATAATTGATTGTAAGATTAAACCGCCGCAACAAATCAATGCCCATGAGGCCGCCGTTA
This sequence comes from Bacteroidota bacterium, assembly GCA_040004415.1. Classification (GTDB taxonomy): domain Bacteria; phylum Bacteroidota; class Bacteroidia; order Chitinophagales; family Chitinophagaceae; genus JACMLD01. The sequence goes on from JBDUAY010000085.1 coordinate 2,861, forward strand.
CCAGGAAAAGCTGTTACATTACTTTGATCATCGAATATATAAGTTGGCACGTTATCAAAACGGTACTTGCCAACCTGCACAAATTTTACTACTGTAAATTTTACAGCCAACTTTCCACCCATTCCTTCTACCTGCATTTCAACCGGTTTACGTCTTTTTAACAGAACACTGCTGTCTGTTGCAAATGCTTCACTCATCAGGAAGCAAAGGCCGGCGCCGGTATCGAAATAAAAATTATAATTGGTTTTTTTCCTGTCCCGGACGATAGCCCGTTGTGTGAGCAGCCTGTTGATGCCAGGCCGGATAACAGAACCGCCCCTTGGATATTCCATGCGTCCCGGACTGTACACTTCCAGCACAGAACTATCAAAATCCATTTTCACGATATAACGCTTAAAAAAACTGTAGCCAATAATCCCATCAATTTTTTCACCATATACACCAGACAAAAGACTATAATCGTTAACATGAAAATTTAGATTTTTCAGCGTCAATCCCGGCAGGTTTAGAGCTTCATTAAAAACATAACAAACTTTACGGCTGCCACCCATTCCGTTTACAACTGTATCTGTTGGCACTGTTTTAATATGATAGGTTGCACAGGTGGTTGAATCGAGTGAGATGCCAGCACAGCCGGTATCCAGTATGAAATGAAGCGTATCTTTAACTAAACCTACGGTTGCCCTCACTACCATTACGCCACCGTTGTACTGGGAAAATGAAAACTTTGTAAGAAGAACAGCGTTCAATGCAGGATTAACCAATTCCTGCGTATGGCAATACGATTGACAGCAAAAAATAGTGGCAAAGCAACAAATCAATTTCATCGTAATAGAAGTCTCTCATAAATATATTTTATCACAACTATACCTAAGGATGAAATCAACCGGGAACAACTACCTGCGTACAGACGGCAGCAAAAGCATACAATACGTTATTTTTAATTGCCGGAATGATTGAGCCGGTTAGGAGGAGAATTAATTGCAGATGATCTCAACGAAAGGATTAGCTTCTGTGTTTTCTGGTTGAAAACTTTGTGCTCCGGCAGGAAGTCCTTGCATAGAAAAAAAATAACGGATCGGAAAGCGTAACGGTGCTGTAGGTAGCCCGAAACTTCATGTGCCTGTGCTGAATTATTGCAAAAGCATGCTCTGTATATTCCCCCTGATACAAATTCAATGAATCTAAAAATGTAACGCGAATTTCTTCCTGTCGTAGTTAAAATGTTCTATTGTATCGTCACACCTGAACAATGATACGTATGAATATTTCCCTTTGGTGGATTGAGTTGTTTTATATGCATTGATGAGAAGCTGGCGCCATGCACATCATCCGCTACAATTGCAGGACGGTAATCTTTTCTATCTGCCGTTAAACCAATGTCAGACATAATAATCTGTTCTGCATGCCTGATATATATGCCCCATGCCGGTAACTCCTTAAACATAGAAAACTCCGGGTAATGGTTAGGCAACTCAGGAACTTTATCAAGTTCATCCAGCGCCAGTTTTGCGTACATTGGGTTGCCACCTCCGGCATGTTTTATTTCCACATGGCTGATAGTAACATGGGTAATCTTTTTATTGGGCAAGCCAGTCATCACAATTCCGGGTGAAACATTCCTTGGCAGATCTTCTACCGGCCCTTCATAAGAATAACCAGCGTCGGGCTTGGTAGCAGGTACCTCCGCAACAACATTTTTAATAGAGATATTATTCATCCGGGACGTTTTTTCTCCCCATCGCTCTCCTATCCGAAGAAAAATAACATTACCTGTGTTGGATACCTGCAAACTATCTATGTCTATGTTTTCTATAAAGCCGCCATCCACAGCTTCCAACGCAATGGCAGAACGATAGGTATCGTATACTTTATTGTTTACAATATGTACATTTTTAAAGCCACCAACGGACGCTGTTCCGAACTTAATAGCATTGGCACTGGAACGTATAACATTATTGCGAATAAAAATATTATTACAAAACGCTTTTGGGTCGTGCGACTTCAGGCATATGCCATCATCTGCGGCATCAATATAAGAATTGGTTACGGAAACACTGTCGCAGTCTACCAGGTCCATGCCGTCTTCATTCCAGAATGCTTTGTTATCAACGGTAATACTATCAAGCCATACGTTTTTGCATTGATCATAGGTCTGGTTCCAGCTGGCGGAATTTTTAAATATGATACCTGTAACGCGGATATTTCTACTATTCCTGAAATAAATAATCATGGGCCGTGTTTCTGCCTCTGGCCGGCCAAACCTGAAAGCATCTTTTATCAGGCCTTTATCAATTACATTAATAAAATTTCTCACCACCTGTTGCCCCTGCCCGTCAATCATACCTTTTCCGGTAATACCGGCATTTTCAACTGTATCGGCAAGAATCAAAGCAGTAAAAGAATTTTTTCCAGGCTCATAATCAAAAGGATTTAATGAACCCATTAATACAGCACCTTCATCGAGGTGTATGGTAACATTGGACTGCATGTGAATGGTTCCGGTAAGATAACGGCCCACATAAAAAATCAGCCGGCCGCCACCTTCCTTATGTATGTAGTTCAGCGCAAACTGGATAGAACTCGTATTTAGTGAAGTACCGTCAGAATGAATTCCAAAATAAGATGCGGAATAATCACGGGCAGCAACATCTAATGAAACAATGCAGAAGATAACAATGATAAAAAATTTTGAACCATTCATTCGTGATGATTAAGATTAACCAATTGTAACAGGACCTGCCAGGCCCATGGATTGTATTGGCTGTTCTTTTCTGCCAATATTTGTCCAGTATTGAGCAATGGGATTATCTTCCAGAGATTTCATATAATTTCCCATTGAAGTAACCACTTTAATTTCAATGAAATTGACACCATGCTGCAAAGCATCTTTTACGTGATACATTCGTCTTCCATACCATTGCACACCTAAATCTTTTCCATTAATAACCAGTGTTGAAATTCCATACACTTTACCAAGGTTTACCAGTTTTTCATTGTTATCCGTTATCGTAAATGTGCTGCGGTAAATAATCGTTCCTGAAAAATAAACATATTCCGGTATATCCTTCAAATCTTTCAAAACAGGCATGTCCATTTTTTTAGTACTTCCGTTGGTATGTTGAAACTCCACCTCCCAGTTTTTTACTATACCTCCTGGCATTACGCTTATATCGGGTTTTGTACCTGGCACTTTTGCTTTTTTATTATTTTCAAATACAACGAATACAGAATCGGCCGGCCCAAGATCCAATAAAATCCGGTCCGGATTTTCGATACGATAACGTTCGCCGTTTACAGCATTCCAGATCCAGGCCTGCCTGTTTTTTGTAATTGTCTCACCGGGTGAAATAACAACCGGATGCGCGTCATCCATACTTGAATTAATAAAAAAAAATATTTCGGTTGTGCCTGCCTGGTATCTTACCTGGGTAACAAACCGGTTAGGCTTGTCAATAATAACATATGGACTGATATTATATTTTAACTGAATTTCTTTGTACCATCCAATGAAATCCTTTTGCGGAGCCGTTAAAAGAGTAAACCGATCCGGGTATGCTTGTATTTTTAAAAAAGCTGCTTTTACAACTTCATCTTTTTGTTTGTGATCCAGCCAGCCTAAAGATTTTCCGGGTATTGTACCGAGACAAAATATTTTACCTCCGTTTTCAACAAACGTTATTAATTTTTGTGCAGCAGACGGTTCCATGCTTTCAACCTGCACCAGGAAAATAGTGTGGTATTTCCTGGAGCCATAATTCAGGTAGCCATCTTTCATTTCTGCGCCGCGTATAATTGCTTCTGAAATATAATCGCATGCATTTCCATTCTGGTGAATGGATTCCCAGATGAGCGATAAATAACCGGGATGTGTAAACGAAGGGAAGGGTTCGTTTTGTGCGCCATATAAACTCCACATATCAGGCACAGGTGTCAGGATAGCGATATCCGCAAACATATCTGCCTGTTGCAGCAAAGCGGAAACCCTGGCCCGGTAATCAGTGAAATATTTAAAATACGGCCAGATATTGGCGCGCTCATTTAAAAAGCATCCGTATCGTACCCAGCCGGGAAAAGGTGCATCGGGCGGTGAGTAGTTAAACCCGTGAAACACGGCGTGCGTTACGCCGGAAACAGTACTGAGATCGCTGGTAATTTTTAAAAGTTCCAGGGTCTCATTAAAAACAATATCGGTGTTGGTCAGTTCTTCGCAGCTAATTAATTTTTTCCCTGCAAGATGAGCAGCGGAAGAAACATATTTGTTAATCATTGTATAGCCTCTTCCTATTCTTGAATCTGTTTCACTCATCTCCTTACCTATACCGGCTTTCACCCAGGTTTCGCATTCCGGAATGTCCATTTCAAAACTTCCTTCAAGCGGGAAATAGCCCCTGCCATACGCTTGTCCCCGCGACATGACATGATTATTCCTGCACCAACCCGTGAATGTATCTATGAAACGTTCTTTTATTAATTCAGCCTTTGTAAGTTCAAAATCATACCGTACGCGTTGGAGCAGCGTCTTCATTTCAGGGCCGTGTTGCGCACCATTGTTATAATCAAACACATTACCCATCGACCCTATTTTAAATTGTATGAATGGCAGGTAATCCATTAAATCATAACCCCGCCTTTTTTTAAATTCATCCGCCATGTCTGCGGTCCAGTTAGCGCCTTCCAGTTCCAGGCTATCAATAAAAAAAGATCGGATATGTTTTGATAATGGACCTATTTTCTTTTGAATGGCATCGGACATATGATCCAGGTATTTGGTAACGGCGGCTTTATCATAATGGTTCAGCACGGGCCCGTTGGCGCCCGGTGCGCCATTGATGACTTCCAGGAATCCTTCTATTTTTACCAAAGAGTACAATACATATTTCCCTTTCGGAATGCTGGCAGAAAAATAACCGGTTTTAAGCTGATCAGTCAAATCAATTGCCTGTTTTATATTATTAAAAGGATCCGGCACCAGCTTCACAGATATTATTTCCATTTTCCTTTTCACATACGGGCTTGATACAGCAGGATCAGCATCTTTAAGCAAATCAAACGTTGAAGCCTCAAAATCCATTTTTCCTTCAAGCCTTTTTGTTCCTGTCAAAATAATTTGGGCACGTTCTCCGCCTTCCAGGTATTCTGCGCCAAATGGCCAGCCGGAACCAACAATTAAATCGCAGGTCAACCCCAGTGATTTTGCTTCTGTAAACGTATGTTGCAGTGCATCTGTCCATTCTTCGCTTAACCATTGCAGTGAGGGCTTGCCGAGATCATCTGTTCGCTGGGGAAATTTAATTGGATTGATTTCTACGCCGCCGATTCCAGCTGCTTTCAGCAACCTGAGCTCCCGGGAAAGTTCTGCCTTTTCAATCTTATCACCGTTCCACCACCAGCGTACAAAAGGTCTGCAGGAGGTTGGCGGATTTTTGAATAGCTGGTAGAGATCTGTGGCAGCCGGACGTTTACCGGTATTCATACACATCTCAGGGTAAAAAGATAGCCTGCTGACAAAAGCTGAGCCCGCCGTAACAACTGAACTATTTTTAAGAAATGTCCTTCTCTTCATGCTATCAAATTTTAGTCAGCAGGAGGGTTTTATTTACGTGTCAAAATCAATCCCAATAATACCAAATGCAGTTATTGGCTGTCTGTAGCCAGTTGAATGGCAACCTCAGCGTTAATACTATCCCGTATCTGTTAATCAATCTCCTGAACAGCTTTCGCCACAATCAAAACTTATTTGTTCAAAGCCGGCACGCTCCGCCACAACCCGCTTTAATGAATTTTTAATTTGTAAAGGGATTGATCAGTTGCTGGCATATCAAAAAAGTTCTCCGTAAAAGTATGATTTTGCAAGAATTGATTTGCATCTGTAGTGAAGGTTGTGTTACCGATATAATATTTCATTAACTTACCGGCAAAATCAGCCATTCATGCAAAAAACACTCCTTTTTATTGCGTTCGCGCTCGCAGTTAGTACTATCTCCGCCCAGGAAGTTAACATGCTTAGCAAAAAAGAAATGAAAGCGGGTTGGAAATTATTATTCGATGGTAAAACAACGCAAGGCTGGCACACCTATCTGAGAGATACGGTTGGTTCAAAATGGCAGGTTAAAGACGGTATTTTAATTTTCGATCCTTCACAGCCCAAAGAAGGGGGTGGCGACATTGTAACGAACGATTCATACGAAAATTTTGAACTCCACCTGGAATGGAGAATATCAAAAGGTGGCAACAGCGGAATTATTTTTGATGTACAGGAAGATCCCAAACACGATGCCACTTACCTGACCGGCCCCGAAATGCAGGTGCTGGATAATATTAATGCCGACGACAATAAAAAACAAACTCACCTTGCTGGTTGCTTATACGACCTGGCGGGCGATTCAACTGTTTCCAAACCACATGCGGTGGGTGAATGGAACCAGGTTATCATCACACAAAATAAAGGTCACCTGACTTTCTGGCTCAATGGCATAAAAACATATGACGGCCAGATTGGAAGTGATGCATGGAATAAACTTGTTGCCGGCAGCAAATTCAATGGCAAAGCTTTCGGAGATTTCGCGAAAGTTGCAAAAGGTAAAATTGCACTGCAGCAGCATCCGGGATCAAGCGGATGGAGAAACATTAAAATCAAAGCGCTGTAATACAAATAATTTCAATCCATACGTAGTCGTTTTCTAAAACTTCAGGCCGATAGCTGCGTGTTTGCGTTTAAAAATGATCGCCTGCGGGTGATTGATTGTGATAAAATTTTATACTTCGTCCGGCTAAAACTTATATATCAAACCCGGCAAATTCCGGATAGCATTTTAGTTGAAAATATTGTTAACCGGCAATAATACTTTTCCAATATAAAATCTTTTTTATTTAATCCAGAAAATCTGTGTTCCATTTGTTGACCTGGCAATTCCATGGGAAAACCTTTCGATGTTGAATAAAAACCTGGTTGCCGTCGCCCAGCGGGGCACCGGGCGGCAAAATAAATCCTTAACTTGTTGTACTGAAATTTCAAGATATGAAAAATATTATTTCAATTGCCCTGCTTCTAACCATCTCAATTTTTGCAAATGCCCAAATAAAATATATCGATAAAGCCAATATGGATTTGTCTGTAAAACCGGGAGATGATTTCTACAAATATGCCAATGGAGGCTGGTTGAAAAAAACAGTGATGCCTTCAACAAAAACCCGCTGGGGAAGCTTTGATGGCTTGCGCGAAGAAAGCTCCGAACAATTAAAAACCATATTGGAAGAATCAGCAAAAAAAACAACCAGGAGCCGGGCAGAACAAATGTGTGGCGACTTCTACGCCAGCGGCATGGACAGTGTTCAGTCAGACAAGACAAGTGCATTGCCGGTTAAAAAAGATCTCCAGTTAATAGATGGTATCAGCAATATAAATGATCTTGTTATAGCTGTAATGAAACTTCGTACACGGGGTGCTGCCGGAGGACTGTTTACATTATTTGTTAGCCAGGATGCGAAGGATATTAATACATACAGAATACAACTGGGCCAGAGCGGCACCAGTTTGCCAGACAGGGATTATTATTTAAAAGATGATGCCCGCAGCGTAACGATACGCAATGCGTTGAAAACGTATATCACAAAGCTTTTCAGTTTAACTGGCACGCCCGCAACGGATGCACAACAGATTGCGGAAAACATTCTGCACACCGAAACAGCGATCGCCCGCGCGCAGTGGAGCCGGGTTGAATTGAGAGACCCACAAAAACGGTATAATAAATTTACGCCCGATGATTTTTCTGCGGGTTTTAAAACGCTAAAGATTCCTGCAGTGTTCAGTGCATTGAATATTCCAGGGCAAGATTTTATTATTGTAAGTACACCTTCTTTTTTTCACGCGCTGGATAGTCTTTTGACAGCCCTGCCACTTGATACATGGAAACAAATGGTAAAATTTGAAGTGTTGAAGAACGCAGCGCCTTATCTCAGCAATAATTTTGTAACGGCGAATTTCGATTTCCAGAAAGTCATCAGCGGGCAAAAAGAAATTACGCCGCGCTGGCAACGCACTGCAAATATTATAGATGGCAGCCTGGGTGAATTGCTGGGGAAATTATATGTAGACCGTTATTTTAAACCCGCTGCCAAACAACGCATGCTGGAAATGGTGAATAACCTGCAGCAAACATTTGCTGATCGGATTAAACGGCTAACCTGGATGAGTGAAGAAACCAAACAAAAAGCAATTGCAAAGCTAAACGCTTTCACGAAAAAGATAGCTTATCCTGATACCTGGAAAACATATGACGGGGTGGTTATCACTAAAAATTCACTACTGGATAATGTAAGAAACAGTACACAATGGTTCTTTAATTATAACCTCCATAAACTAGGAAAACCAATTGACCGCACAGAGTTTGGGTTTACCACACCAACTGTAAATGCATCCTATAATCCAATACAAAATACCATTACTTTTCCCGCAGGAATATTACAATTTCCATTCTTTGATTTTGGTGCAGATGATGCTATTAATTATGGCGGTATCATGGCCGTTATTGGCCATGAAATGACCCATGGTTTTGATGACCAGGGTCGTCAATATGATGCTGATGGCAGTTTGCGCGACTGGTGGACAAAAGAAGATGCAGATAAATTTAAAGTATTGGCTGACGCCGTAGTTGCGCAGTATAATGCGGCTGTCGTGCTCGATACATTGCATGTGAACGGAAAACTTACGCTCGGTGAAAACCTGGCTGATTTTGGCGGAATACAAATGGCATATGAAGCTTTCAAAAAAACGGCGGAAGGAAAAGGCAATGATAAGATAGATGGCTTTACGCCGGACCAGCGTTTCTTTCTGAGCTGGGCACAGATATGGCGCAGTATGATACTGCCCGAGACTGCCGCTAATTTGTTGCTGACAGATCCACATTCGCCCGGCAACTACAGGGCCATTATACCGGTTCAGCAAATGCAGGAATTTTATGACGCGTTTGGAATTAAAGCCGGTGACCCGATGTGGCTACCAGTAGATAAAAGAGTACATATATGGTAATGCCTGAAAAACCTTCCCATCGGTTTTCCAACAGGACCTGTTAGCGAACACATGCTTTCGCCCAGGCAGAATTAGCAGTACCGACCAGTACATCAGGAACGTGCAACAGTAGTTTTCCGCGCATCATCGGGTCAATATTGTTTATTACAATGCCGTGGTATTTTCCAAAACACTGGCTCATGGTTATTGCATTCAGCAGCGCACAAACCTGCGTTCCCCTTAACAATGTCAACCTGCTTAAATCATTCTTGCATTAGAACCCGTAAAAGAACGCGCCCTTCTGCAAAACCAGCTTTCTCCAAAACAGTCTGTCTTCTTTTTTCATTCATTCATCGAAAAAAAACGACCCGCACCTGGCTCGTACATATACGGCCAACTGCTTGATAATCTTCTAAGTAGTTACTATTATATTAGTCTAATGATGGTTGCATAGCCTGCGTATTCCTACTAATATTGTTACAGAAAATACGGAATATCAAATAAAGTATTTTCTACGAATAAAAGAAAACGAATCCGGCTTCAAGCAAAAAAAGTGACTTTATGAAACGATTTTACCCTTTTTACAAATTATTCTTTATCGCGATGCTGAGCATTATTGCGCTGACATCTGCGGCACAACCCTGTACCCTTTCGATGTCTGTTACAACTGCAGACTCGCGTTGTAAAGCGACCGGAACCATAACGGTAACAGTAACCAATGGCTCGGGTAATTATAATTATTCAGTCACCGGCGGCGCTTACAGTTCCAGTACTTCATCAAATATTATAGATGGTTTACAGGCAGGCGTATATTCAGTTAAGGCAAAAGATATCACCTCTGGTTGTACGGTCCAGCAGGATAATATAATAGTTGGCGGTAATTACCAGGACCCGCGGTTCAATCTTGCCGGTACCGATGTTAGTTGTTTGAATGCTGCTAATGGCAGTATATCGGTCAGCAACCTTCAATATGGAACAAGTCCGTTTACTTTTACCATTGTTTCTCCTTCTACCTCAGCTATAGGTACTTCAAATAGTACCGGTGTTTTTAATAATCTGGCCGCAGGTGATTATTATGTACGGCTCACCGACTCTTGTGGCGGCATACAAACAAGGGTAATCACCATTGCAAATTATACATGGATACCTACGGTTTCAGCTGCAGTAAAAGCAGGATGTGACAGTGTTGATATTACTTTTTCTGCATCTGACAATAAAGGAAACACAAACAGCAGTGGTACCGTTTTTAATGGTTTCTTATATGGTGCAACTATTACACCGGGCGATACGGTATGGTCATCAAACAGAACTTTTCGTTTTTACAAAGGGAACCACCGATCTGCAAGTTTAGTGGTAAAAGATGGTTGCGGAAACAATCAATACCTTACCTATACGGACAATGTTATTCCTAACGTAAATGCTTCGGTAAGCATTAGCAATAATGTGTGCAGCGGTTTTACTGCCAGCGTTACCGGCCAGCAAAATCTTACCAGCCCCCAATATTGCTTGTATGACAATTCAAATGTGCTGATTACCTGCAATACTACTGGTGTTTTTAATTCCCTGGCATACGGTTCTTATTGCATCGCTATCAAAGACAATTGTTTCGATACCACTTTTAACCGTTGTTTTACGGTTGCTGCACCAATACCTTCTGTTGCCGCATCTGTAAGTATCAGCAATCTTGTGTGCAGCGGTTTTGATGCCAGCATTACCGGCCAGCAAAACCTGACCAGCCCGCAATATTGTTTGTACGATAGTACCAATACGCTGGTAAGTTGTAATACGACCGGTGTTTTCACCAACATTTCATATGGTCCTTATTGTATCTACGTTACTGACGGCTGCAACGGAACCGTAATTGCGAGATGTTTTACACAAAGAAGACTTGTGCCGGTTGTTGGTACCTCTATTGTATATTCAAACTTAGGATGTTCAACATTTACCGCCAGCGTAGTTGGCCAGTCCCACACAACAAATCCGCAATATTGTATTTATGACGGCACTGGCACTTTAATAGCCTGCAACAGTACAGGTGTATTCAATGGCCTTGTTTACGGCAGCTATTGCATGCAAATTAAAAATGACCCAAGCTGTTATGATACAACTATCCTGCGTTGCTTTACTGCAGGTGCGCCCATTCCGTCAGCAGGTTCAGTTGCTGTTTCTAACAAGGCGTGTGCAGGTTTTACAGCAACTGTAACCGGTCAGCAAAACCTTACCAATCCAACATATGTCTTATACGATAACAGTAACAATCCTGTTGACAGTAACGCAACTGGTCAATTTAATAATCTTCCGTACGGTGCATATTGCATACATGTGCAGAACGATGGGACTTGTTTTGATACAACATTTACACGTTGTTTCAGTGCAACCACACCTGTACCAGTTGTGGGTCCAACAATCGTTATTAGCAACAGGGCCTGCTCTGCTTACAGTGCAGGGGTTACCGGTCAGCAAAACCTGACCAATCCAAAATATATTTTGTATGACAACAGCAGCAACGCCATTGACAGCAATACTACCGGCCAATTTAATAATCTTGCATACGGGTCTTATTGTATCACGGTTATCAATACCTGCTATGACACCAGCTTTACCCGTTGTTTTAGTGCAAGTGCTATTCCTGTAAGCATGACTGTAAACGCAGCAGCGTCATGTACAATTGGCAAAACAAACATTACAGTAAATATCAGTAACGGAACAGCGCCTTATACTATTAATATCTACAACCCCTGGGGCATGCTGGTAAGCAACACTACGTCTTCTACTGCTGCAACAAGCATCAGCAACCTTGCTGGTCTGCCGGCTGGTTATAATTACACGGTGATTGCTTCAGGCGCGTGCAGTGGTATTGATACCGCGTTTGTAACACCGGTTGTATATACATTAACCAAAAGTATCAATGCCAATTCAAAATGTCCCGGCGGCATGTGGCAAAATGGTTCGGGAGATGTGCTGGTGAATGCAACATTCAGCGGTGGGTCCATTATACCAACTGTTATCAGCAAGGACGGCACACCAGTTAATATTTCATATGCAACGCAGAGCGGATCTAATTTCACGTTTAGCAATATGCAGCCGGCTACTTACATCATACAATACACTTTGCAGACCTGCGGCAATATTGTTTATGACACCTTTAATCTGAAAGCATACACGTATCCGGATCTTAATAAGTCGGCAGTTTACCAGTGTAACAACAATAACTTCAGCGTCAATGCGGCGGCGGTTGGTGGTATAGCTCCTTTTACATATGAGATTATTGGTAGCAGCCCATCATCACCTTCTATCATCCAGGCCCCGCAGGCATCACCTGCATTTTCTATCAGTAACGGAACGACTTATTCGCTGGTCCGGCTGCGTGTGATAGACGCCTGCGGAAATGCTACTATCAACGATGCCGGTATTTTACCGTTGTCCAATACAATTGTTACCGCTTCTTCTGATTGTTATTATAGTACTATTAATTTAACGGTAGACAGTATTGCCAATGCAACGTATACCTGGTACAAAAAAACAAGTGAAACAGACAGCGTGCTGATATCAGGTAATCAAACATATTCTATTCCTTACTTATTACCTGCAGATACAGGAACCTATGTAAACGTAATGTCTGTAAACAGTGGTTGCTTGCAAAAGATTTCCTCTTATCATGTAGGCGGCACCTGCGGTGGATTACTGGCTGTGCAAGGTCTGTCTTTTGAAGGTGAAATGGAAAAAGATAACGCACAATTGAAATGGATCACCGCTAAATCTTTCAACGCCAAAGAATTTGTGGTTGAATATAGCCGGGATGGAAATAATTTTAAAAGCCTGGGTAGTGTAACAGCGGCTTCTGCTAATGCCATCAATACGAGCCAGTATTTGTTCTCTGATGTAAATGCGGCGCCCGGCAAAAATTTCTACCGGTTGCGCATCATACAAATAACAGGTAAAATTATATACAGCAATGTGGTTGAATTGAGCAAGAAAAACAAAGTGTCTGTTTCGGTGATGCCTAACCCTGTTGCAGATGTGTTTACTATCAAATTTCAACCAGTAAACAGCGCCCGATATGATATTATGCTGCTGGGTGCTGATGGTAAAATGGTAATGAACAATACTTATTCCATTAAGCCGGGTGACAGCAAAACAATTACACGCCCCAGTGTATTAACAACAGGCGTTTATTACCTGGTTATTCTCAACACATCTACCAGCGATAAAGACGTTATAAAATTGTTTTTTAAATAAG
>JBDUAY010000452.1:0-4746 GCA_040004415.1 Bacteroidota bacterium
CACCAACCACTTCTAGCTGCGACAATTTTAAATGCACCCTCAACAGGCAGACATAAAATCTGTATTAAAATCAATATTATAACCGGTTTATTTCTATTGCTCCGTATTTTGCTTTTGTGCCATACCTGGCAAGACCTTGTTTCTCGTCCAGGGAAAGCACGCTATATCTTGCGCTTGCAACTTTAAAAGAATGAATATCCGTTATTTCTTTCCCATTATAAATTACAAACGGCAATTGATCTATGTCCCAAAAACTCAACTCACCTTCTGCCAGAAATTCTTTTCCTTTAACTGAAACATTTCCACCTTTAATAAGCACGTGTTGCTTTTTCATAATAATTGTATCTGCCGTCATTATACCCTCTTCAATTTCTTCTTTTGTTGCTTTATTGCCTGGTCTGTTGTAATCGTTTTGATGCAATGGCTGTAACCCTATTTCTGTTCTTCTTATCAGAACAGCACTTGAAAACGGCGAAACAGAAGACAATGGTTTCTCGCCAGCGTCAGCACGTTTCCTCGTCTTTATTTCAATCACCCCATGTTTTCCTTTATCGCCATATTTGTCAGTGGCGTCTTTGCCCCTTAATACATTCTTAACTTCATAACTGCTTTTGAGATGCATAAAGTCTTCCCACTTGCTTCCTGCTGGTGCCGCTGTTTCGTCTACAACCAACAAAGCAATAGCCACAAAGTTTTTTGACAGTAGTTGGATGGCGCCTTTGTTTGCTTTGTCACCATACCTCATCGTAGCCTCGGTACCATGTAATACTTGCATAAGCGAGATGGTTGTTGTTTTCATTTCGTTCGGGTTGTAACCGGGTGGCATTTGTATGCCGTCGATAATTACAAGTGCCTCTGACATTGGATTTGTTCCAGTTTTTTCTGCAGCCATTAATTTATATAAGTCGAAATTCCTGGGCTCGGCACTGTCAGTAACGGTACCAGGATTAACTGTGGTGATTTCAACCACACCATTTTTCCCTTTGTCGCCATATTTATCTATTGCTGCCTTGTCCTTCAATACGTTGACACTTTGAATTTCGCCTGGATTCATACGGTTTACGCCTATAATATCCGGTTTAATCACACCATCTACTACAATCAACGGATGCGGAATTGTGTCATTATCTGATTGATGGTCAGCAGGTGCGACCATTGCCGTTTTATCTACCGCGGGTGCAGGAGGCGGTACAGGATTAATAGTTTTTGGCAGGCTACCATATTTTTTAATATAATTTGCCCTGTCGTTGACATTATTTAGGTTGTACACTTCTTTTTTACCATTTTTTAGTGTAACAACTGTTGTATTTGTATGAACACCGGTCTTCTTATCTGTACGTTCTGATGTAGTAATATTTTCAACATTCTCCTGGTTAATGCCTGAAAACTTAACAGGCGGTTCAGGAACTTGCATTGGCACAGCACCAACAGCGGGCGGTGGTGGTACAGGCGGTGGAGGCGGCGGCAGCGGTGGAACTGTATCATTATCATTTCTTCCTGCTTTTGGAACAACAGCCGGAAGACGACCATACACCGCTTCAAATTCCAATCTCTCTTTCTGGTAATCCATATCATAGATATCAACTTTATTATTTTTAAGTTGTACCAATACCCTGCTGTCGCCCGGAAAAATAACCCGCTTTGCATTGGTACCGGCAGGCTGAAACATGCTGGCGGCTTCTGCAGAAATATGCTGCCATTGTGCATCATAATCAGGGTGATGATTATCACTGTACACAAATACAGCCGGCAAGACCCCATATTTCGCTTTCATATCAGTAACAGGTTTCATACCCTCATATCCATATCTTTCAATGCTTCCATCTTTTAGAAATACAATCTGTTTCTGTTTATCTTCTGTTGTATAAAAGAGTTGAACGGAAGGGTTGTTGTGAAGAAAAGCCCCTACCTCATTCATATCTTTGGTCATTTGTTCCTCAGAAAATGATTTTACCGGTGTTGAATCAGTGTTGGTCTTTTTTGTGGCAACGGCATTCATCTCATTGCTATTACGAAACGCCAGCAGCATCACTGCCAGCAACGGCAATACAAATAAAAATTTAGTAATATGCAATTTGGCGCTTTTCATTTTATTCATCATGGCGATACGCTTTTTAAGACTGGAAAAATTAAAATTATTGGCAATGCCGTATTGCGGTATGCCCACTACTTTCAATAAAAGATACTGGTATTCTTTTTTGTTAATCCCATTTTTTACGACATCGTTGTCTGCAATAAATTCTACATTCTGGCGGATGGCATGCCGTATAAGCCATGCAAAAGGATTGAACCAGTTAACAATGCACAGCAATTCGCCTATGAGAATATCTACTGAATGCTTTTGTTTTACATGTACAAATTCATGCTGTATTATGCGCTGCAATTCTTCTTCGTTGTGCAAACTGCGGTTAAAATAGATGGCATTGCCAAAAGAAAACGGGCTTACCGGTGCGCTGGTTTGATAAAGCTGTACATCAGCGCTACTGCTTATTAAAATTGATTTGCTTCGTATGCGCTGTAACGATAAATATTGATAACCAATTCTTAAGATCATCACGATCATGCCCAGGCAAAATAATAGCAACAACCATTGGTTCCAGGTTATATTTTGTAACACAGAAGATTGGGCAATCGCTTTATTGGATTCAATAGCAGCCGTGTAATTGCCGATGGCAGGAATGATATTTACCAGTTGATTATTATGTACCCCTTCTTTTACTACCCACGGTGTAATATTGATAAACGGAATAACAAAAGAAAGCAAAGAATAACACAACAAATAAAAACGGTTGCACTGGTAAAAAGTAAGCGGGCGTAAAACAGCGCGATAAAAAATGTACAACACCGCAAGGCTGATGGAAAATTTAAGTAAGTATTGCAGCATAGAATAAATTTAACTTTTGCAAAAAAGATTTACGGCATACGGCGTAAAGTGTAAGACCCGGAATTCGTGCTTTCATTTTCGATGTCGTTTGCCTTCGCAAGGCTAATAGTTTAAAGCTAATGGCTAACCGCTATTTCTTCTTCCCCTCAATCATATCAATTACTTCTTTCAGTTCTTTGGGACTGATTTTCTTCTGCTCGGCAAAAAAAGCCACCAAATCTTTATACGAATTATCAAAATGGTTTTTTACCATATTGGTGAGCGATTGCTTTTTATATTCTTCTTCTTCTACCAGCGGTTTGTATAGATACATATTACCGTAGAGCTTAGCACTGAGAAATCCTTTCTTTTCAAGGTTCTTAATAGTAGAAGCAAGTGTGGTATAAGGCGGCACCGGCTCTTCAATATTTTCTAAAAATGACTTTACATTGGCTTCGCCGCATTTCCATACCGCACGCATGGCCTGCTCTTCCTGTTGCGTTAATTTTTCCAGCATATCTACGAAGTTTTCGTAAATCTACGGATATCTCGTAATACAACAAAATTTATTTGTTAAAAAAAGGGTTTAATCTATGCGCTTACGGGTTTGGAAAGTATTTTTGGGAGATAAATGCACTTGCATTGAACTAATTCACCAATTCTTCTTATGATACGTATACTTACGCTTGTTCTGGCTTGTTTCATTTCGTCGTTTATATACGCCCAAAAAGATAGCGCGGAAATGAATGCGCCTTACAGAAAAAATCCGGCCATCCCTGCCTTTGATCTGCTCAAAACTGATAGTACTACGCATATCACTAAAGCTGATATTAATACAAAACATAAAACACTGATCATGTTTTTCAGCCCGGAATGCACGCATTGCCAGCACCAGACAGAAGACATGATTGCCGCAATTGACTCGCTGAAAGATATACAGATTATAATGGCTACCTACCAGCCATTTGAAGAGATGGTTGCTTTTAATCAGAAATACAACCTGGAAAAATACAGCAATATTAAACTCGGCCGCGATGTTAAATATTTCTTTCCGCCTTTTTACCGCATGAAAAGTTTGCCACACCTGGCACTATACAATAACAAAGGAAATTATATTACCAGTTTTGAAGGCAATCAAAAAATAGCTACTATCCTGGAAGCATTTGATAAGCACTAGAAAAAAATCAGGACAAGCGGTAATGTTTTATTCTTCTGCACGACTAACTTGTATAACCGGATTTAATTCCCCGGTTTGCAAGTATGAAAAATTCCTCCCGTCGTTCATTTTTACAAAACATGAGCATGGGCCTTGGCGCCACTGCAATGATAACCGCATTACCTTCTTTTGTTAGTGCCTGCGATGAAGCCGGCAAAAGTTACAGTGGTAAAAAATTGAATATAGCGCTTTGCGGCCTGGGTCATTACGCAAGCATATTGGCTGATGGTTTTGAAGGTTCCCGGTATTGCCGTCTCGCGGGCATTGTAACCGGCACACCGGCAAAGGAAGAAATATGGAAAAAGAAATATAATATCCCACCCGCAAATGTTTATAACTATCAAAACTTTGATTCCATTGTCAATAATAAAGATATTGACCTGGTGTATGTTGTTTTACCTAATTCAATGCACAAAGAATATGTGTTGCGTTCGGCAAAGGCAGGCAAGCACGTAATCACTGAAAAGCCGATGGCCAATTCTGCCAGTGATTGCGCAGCAATGATTAAAGCCTGTAAAGATGCCCATGTGCAACTGGCCGTTGGCTACCGCTTGCATTATGAGCCGTACAATATGGAAATGAGAAGGCTGGGCCAGGAAAAGGTTTTTGGACAAGTACGTTTAATGGAGACATCACTGGGTTACCGGGTAGACAATCCAAATGAGTG
>JBDUAY010000453.1:0-4744 GCA_040004415.1 Bacteroidota bacterium
GCTTTTACTTCGTCTGTAATCCAGGTGCCCTGCTGATCTTTGCGCGCACTGTTTTTGCAATTTCCAATGACTTCTGTGAAAGACTTGTTAATAGTAAATTCAAAAGCCTCCCGGTTAATAAGCTGTTTCATACTCTTGCTTACTTTCAGCTCTTCAGGGAATAAAACGAAACGCGGATTAGGGCACCACCACAGCGGCGTGTCACCATCGAACCACGGAAAGATGCCGCTCCGGTACGCCAGCAATAAACGCGCTGCAGAAAGATCACCGCCCATAGCAAGCAATCCGTCCGGTTCACTAAGATGCACCGGCGGAAAAATAAGTTCTTTGGTGAGCGCGAATAATGGCATACAGGAAGGCTGTGAGTTGATGGCTGTGAACGTTGGGAAAAGATTTATACTGCCGGGTTTGCTAATGAGCTTGAATACTGAACGTTCGTTGCTGAATATTTTCTTTGCGCAATTCAGACCAGCGAGCAGAATGAGCGAATTGATTAATATGACCACCAGTAGTTGAAAGATTAATCCAATCACCCGCTCAACTATTGATTAATAATTACGAATTGTTAATTAATCAGCGGTTATCTCCACCGTTGCACTAATACCACGGTCAGTGATAGCATCACACAATGTTTTCAACGGTTCATAGCTGCCATATTTAACTGCGTATTTCCCCTGGCTATGAATTATCAGTGCGCATTGTTCGGCTTGTTCCGGGCTATGGCCACAAATATCGACCAGCGTTTCAATCACCCATTCAAACGTATTCACCTCATCGTTCCAAACAATGAGCTGGCAGGATTTTTCAAGCGACGTGTCCAGCAGTACATCTTCTTCAAGAAGGGTCTCCGGTTGCTCTTTATACGAAAACATACTAAGTAATTTCTGCAAAAATATAAATAATGATTACATAATACCAGTGTTTGCAACATTTATATCAAAGAGTTTGTCTTATTTACTAAGAAACTATATTCTGGCATAATTTTCCCCCACGTACAACAATGTTCAAACTGCTGCAAAAAAAAAAGACAATTGCCCCAACGGCCGATAAGGGAAAGGCTATTGTACTTTCTTTGAACAGTAATAACCGCGGACTGGATTACCTGGTAGAACTGGTAAAACAAATACGTCCGAACCGTCATAAAAACATTGAAGAAGCAGAACTCCGGTTTAAAGGAATATTGTTTCAGTTGCAGCAGGATAAGTCGGCACTTTTTGCCTTGAGAAAAGCGTTGCTGTCGCAGTTTATGAACAGCAATCTTAATGCTGCACTTACAGAAAGTGGCATTGTCAGTTCACGCGGTTTTGTACAGGAGCTGATCGGTAAGATTAAGCATAAATTTCTTCCCGCTTTACAATTGCCCAATGATTTTCTTTACGTAATTAGCCACGTATTTTATAAGAAAAGCGATTATGTATGGGTGTCAGGCATCGACCGGGAATTGTGGCGGAATTTTTTTGAATTGCTGGGTATACAGGTAAACCTTACGGAAGCTGCGCTCAGCAAGCAACTGAACCAGGCATTGCAGATTTTATCTTACCGCATGGTTACGCTGAGCCTTGAAAAAGAAGTATCTGTCCGGTATAAAGATTTTACAGAAGCTGTTCAGCCTTTTATCGAACAAAACCGGCTGGTAAACATTTACCTGGAAAAGAGCGGTAGTGTTTTGCCCGGGGAAAACCGGTTGCTGCTTGCCAATATACAGGAGAACCTGTACAATTGCCGGCAAAGCAATGAATGGGTAAAAGATCAGCGGCGGCAACATGGTACCAGCCTGGCACAAACTTTTGTAATGGTGCGGCGCGAAGAACAAATAGAGCGCATGCTGATCATCATTGACGCGCTGGATTCCGACAATGTTTTTAATATTGACAGGTTTGTAGATTATTTTATTGCCGTTATCAGGAATGAAAATAAGAAAAATAGTTTAAGCGAATTTTTATCAACCAACCTGGGTTTGCTGGCTTACCAGATTGCCGAACACAAGGGCAAAAAGGGAGAAAAATATATCAGTTCCACGAAGAAGGATTTCCGGCTGCTTTTCAAAAGCTCGATGGGAGGTGGATTGATTGTGTCTTTCGTTACAATTATAAAAAATTTATTAACGCCATTGCCGCTCCCTATTTTCTGGCACGGCATGGCGTATGGTACTAATTATGCTGCTGGTTTTGTCATGATGGACCAAACCAATGCTACACTGGCAACAAAACAGCCTGCTTATACAGCATCTGCGGTAGCCAGTTCTTTGGATCATGAGAAACAAGGATCAAGGCCGGATCTGCGTCACCTGGTCATTACAGTAGCTAAAGTTAGTCGCAGCCAGATTGCTTCTTTTGCTGGTAACCTGGTTGTTGTTTTTCCGCTTACATATTTATTAGCGTGGGGTTTTAAACTGGCCACCGGCCATAAACTTGCCGAAGGCGCTGCGGCGACAAAATTGTTAGCCGATCAGCATCCGTTTCACAGTCTTGCCTTGTTATATGCCTGCTTCACTGGTTTTTTTCTTTTTTTGAGCGGCCTGATTGCAGGCTATGTAGACAATCATGTTGTATACGGCCGCATGTCCGAAAGAATAAAAACGCATCCTGTATTTGTAAATACCATGAGCACTAAAAAGTTGACCCGGCTGGTAAATACGGTGGATAAAAGTGCAGGTGCAATAACCGGCAGTATTTGCCTTGGCTTTTTTCTCGGTTGTGCGGGACCGGTAGGAGTATTATTAGGTATTCCGTTTGATATTCGTCACATCACTATTTCTGCTGGTAATATTGCTATCGGTTTTTACGGATTAGATCATCACGTACCACTATATTATCTTTTAACCGTTTTTGGCGGTGTGTTGATGATAGGATTTCTTAATTTCCTGGTAAGTTTTTCGTTGGCATTTTGGGTTGCTGTTAAATCACGTGGAATCCGTTTAAAAGATTATCCTGAATTCTTTTCGTTACTCTGGCGTTATTTGCGCCGGCACCCAAAAGATTTTCTTTTGCCGCCATCAACCATCAGAATGGCGGAAGATGTTTGACATGTGTAAATATGAAAATGTGTAAATTGCTCCCGGGAAGGATTAATATGAAATAATGGTTGATCAACATTTACAGGCATACCTGCATGGTTGCCCAATTAATGTCTGTATGCATAGGCGAATGCGTGGCAGAGGAAACAAAACCAGGCATTGGTACATCAGGCATACTTAGCGGACACCGAATAAAGGAAATCAGCAATCTTAACATCAGATATCAGACGTACAATATGCATGGAAACGGGTTATTCAAAGTGTTTATCATTATCTGCCTCATCAGTTTGTTATTCGACTGGTATATTTTTAATGCTTTGAAAACATGGAGCGCCGATTGGACATCGAAATTCCGTCGGAGGATATTGTTGCGGGGTTACCTTGTAATCAGCGTTGGTCTTACAATTTTGCTACTATTAAAAATGAGTTCCTTCCGCACGGCCAGTGGTATGCGGCCGTTCAATGAATGGATATTAAGCCTTTTTCTCGTTTTTCTTTTCACGAAATTATTTTTTGTCATCGTTTTATTTATTGGCGATCTGGCCAGGCTGGTTTTGGGCGTTGCTAAAAAAGCCACACATCCCGGCAATGGACCTGCAATTCCTGCGCGAAGAAAGTTTATTACTGATATCGCTATTTTAGTAGCGGCGCTGCCGTTTACCTCATTCCTGTATGCGATGTTTAAAGGAAAATATGATTACAGGGTACATCGCACCACGCTTTACTTTGATGATTTGCCTGCAGCATTTGACGGATTCACCATTACACAATTATCAGATATCCATGCTGGCAGTTTTGACAATAGCGCGGCCTTACAACGCGGTATTGATGTAGCAAAAGCACAAAAAAGTGATCTGTTTGTTTTTACGGGAGACCTCGTGAATAATGTTGCTGACGAAATTGAACCATATATACCAATGTTTGGATCGATCAAGGCGCCTTACGGGCAATTCTCTATACTGGGCAATCATGATTATGGCGATTATATTCATTGGAACAGTGACCAGGAAAAAGCTGATAATCTTGTTAAACTAAAACAACAGCACGGCAAATTGGGGTACAGGCTTTTACTGGATGAGAACATCACGATTGAAAAAGATGGTCAAACCGTTTCACTGATTGGCGTACAAAATTGGGGAAGGGGTTTTATACAAATTGGCGATCTGGATAAAGCCTTACAAGGTGTACCGGCAGATGCTTTTAAAATGTTATTGTCGCATGATCCAACGCATTGGGAAGATCATGTTCGCTATCATCCTTCTAACATTCATCTTACATTATCAGGCCATACACACGGTGCACAGTTTGGTATTGAGACGCCCGGCTTCAGGTGGAGCCCGGTTAAATACCGCTACCTCGACTGGGCTGGTCTAGCACACGAGCAAAACCGTTATTTATATGTAAACCGCGGCTTTGGTTTCCTGGCATTCTCCGGAAGATTAGGCATCTGGCCCGAAATAACAGTTATTGAATTGAAAAGGAAAGCTAACTCCTGACGAGCAACTTTTTGAACCACAGGTATAGTGTTTTTACTTTATAATTTAGATCATAAATTTTGCATTGAGAGGAACAAGGTGTATTGCTTTGCAATATTTTTTTTGTCTTTCTAATGATTAAAATTCCATCAGCGATTGGTGCAACTGCAGGCGTATTTTTTTCCTCCCTTACAGTTTAACGTATGCCTTCGGCTAAGTACAGGTATACAAGTTAGTAAAAAAGATGTATCAG
>JBDUAY010000454.1:0-4718 GCA_040004415.1 Bacteroidota bacterium
GGTGCTATAAATTTCAAGTTTCTTTTTATTCCACTAAACTTGCTTCTTTTTAAAGGAGAATCATGAAATATTTTTTTGAAGGATTCTTCGGTTAATTCTTCCCAGTCTTTTAAAGAGAAATTAAGTATTTCAGTGAGTGGTTCAAACGCAGGTGCGGCATCCGGTTGGCTGAAGCGGTTCCATGGGCAAACATCCTGGCAGATATCACATCCAAACATCCAGTCTTTAAATTTATCTTTCATATTACCAGGTATCAGCTGATCTTTCAATTCAATGGTAAAATAGGAGATGCATTTGCTGCCGTCAATTACTTTATCCTTCAAAATTGCATCGGTAGGGCAGGCGTCGATGCATTTTGTGCAGGTTCCACAATAATCTTTTGCAATGGGGTCGTCATAAATTAATTCCAGGTCGGTTATTAAAGTTGCAATAAAAAAAAACGATCCACGTTGCTTATTAATCAGGTTCCCGTTTTTGCCAATCCATCCCAAACCGCTGCGTTGTGCCCAGCTTCTTTCCAGTACTGGTGCACTATCCACAAAGCCGCGACCGTTTATTTCACCGATATTGATTCTCATCAATTTCATTAACTCGTTCAGCTTATCCCTGATAACTTCATGATAATCTTTTCCATAGGCATATTTGGCTATTTTGGGCCCGGTTTGTTGTTGAATTTTTGATGGATAATAGTTAAGCAAAAGCGTAATAACCGATCTTGCCCCGGGCACTAAACGCGTTGGATCGATCCGTAAATCAAAATGATTTTCCATATACTGCATACTGCCGTGATAGCCATTTTTCAACCAGGTTTCCAGTTTGCGCGCGTCTGCGTCAAGCCGCACCGCTTTTGCGATGCCGCAATAATTAAAGCCGAGTTCTGACGTTATATATTTGATTAATTGTGTATGTTTTAAATTATCCAGTTTTTTGCGGTTTTAATTAGCAATCTAAGATATAAATCTATTACTTTGTCGCCGTTTTAAACCATCATAGATGAAATTGATTTCTGGCTTGTGGGTCTTATTATTTCTATTTTTATCAACTTTTCTTTTTGCCCAGGGGAAAAGCAGTTTAAAGGCCGGCAAAGTTTCGGCACAGGATTTTGACCTTCCTGCTTCTGCAGTAATCGACAGCAGCACAGATGCCGTAATTCTTTCAGATGCCGGTGTTACAGAATTTGTTGGCAATAAAAAAGGTTGGTTCAGTTATGTTTTTAGACGCCGCACAAGAATTAAGATACTCAACAAAAAAGCGTTTGATTTGGCCACCGTAAAAGTGACGCTGTATACAAATGATCAGGATCAGGAAATACTCAGTGATTTGTCTGCAAGCACCTATAACCTGGAAAATGGTCAATTAACAGAAACCAAACTGCTAAAATCAGACCTGTTTACGGTTAGGCCCGGCAAAAATCACATTGAACAAAAATTTACAATGCCAGCGGTTAAAGAAGGCTCTATTATTGAATATGCCTATACCATAAACTCCAATTTTACCTTTAACATACCTGCCTGGGAATTTCAAAACATTCATTATCCTTGTTTATGGAGTGAATACCAGGTAACTATTCCGAGTGTGCTGGTATATGTATTTGATCGCACGGGGGTTCATCCTTTTTTTATTGACAAGGCCGATGAAGGGCATGCATCGTACATGTTAACACGGCCTCCGGGGGAAGACCTGCGGGGCGTACCGGAAACCAATTTCACCATCTCTGCAAATACGATTAAACATCGTTGGGTGATGAAGGATATTCCCACATTCCATGTAGAAAATTATCTCACCTCTCCTGTAAATTATCTTGACAAAATTGATTTTCAGTTGCACCAGACAAATAACGGGGAGACTTCTACGGATGTGATGCCAACCTGGAAAGCAGCTACAGAAAGACTGCTTAAAGACGAAGATTTTGGCGCTTTCATGAATGATGAAACAAATGAATCATGGATAGATAAAGCGCTTGAAGGTGTTATAAAACCGAATTCAGGCGAATTGCAGGAAGCAAGGGCTATTTATTATTACATTGCCAACAATTTTACCTGCACCAGCCATTACAATAGATTTATTATGACCTCCCTGCAGAATGTATGCAAAAAACACAGCGGCAATGTGGGAGAGTTGAATTTATTGCTTACAGCCATGTTGCATAAGCAATCGATTAAAGTGGCGCCGGTTTTATTAAGCACCCGTGAATTCGGGTTTAATTTTCCCGGTTATCCTATTATGGATAGGCTTAATTATGTAATCTGCAGGGCCGTTATAGGTGACAAAATATACTATCTTGATGCATCACATTCAAATCTCGGTTTTGGCAACCTGCCCGGTAACTGTTATAATGGCCATGCCAGGATTATCAGCAATACAGATTCAGCATCTATCTATTTTTTATCAGATTCTATCAAAGAAAGGAAAGTAACATTTGTAAATATTGTTAATGACGAAAAAAAGAAAGGGGTATTGTCAGGAAGTTTTAAGATACACCTCGGACAATTTGAGTCCTATTCATTACGTGAGTCAATTGAAAGAACGGGGGAGGAAAAGTATTTTGATGATATTAAAACAGCCGGCAGGGGAGATGCAGAAGTTACACGAACCTGGATAGACTCGCTCCGGAAGCCAGAAAGTGATGTTGTTGTGAACGGAGATTTTGTTATGAAAACAGGTGAAAATACTGATATACTATATTTTAACCCTATTCTTTGGACGGGGTATAGAACAAATCCTTTTGCCGCAGCAGTAAGGCAATATCCTGTAGAGATGTTGTATCCGCTTGATGAAACATATGTTCTTAATGCGGAGATTCCTGAAGGTTTTGAAGTGGATGAATTACCAAAAATGGCGAAAGTAGTTTATAACGACGGCGAGGGTTCATTTGAATACCTGATTCAAAAAGGAGAAACAACGGTACAACTACGATATACACTAAGATTAAAAAAAGCAAATTTCGATCCTGACGACTATAATTCTTTGCGCGATTTTTTCGCATTCATTGTTAAAAAACAAAATGAACAAATTGTATTCAAAAGAAAAAAATAAAAGTATATAATTAATTGGCCGGGCACACCCCGTATTGTATGAATGAAATATTGAATGATTTAAAACAATTACCAAACCCCAAAAAACCCTTTTCCAATGAAGAAGTATTTCTTTTGCCTTATTGCAATGCTGATATACGTTGCAGCAACACTCAGTGCACAGGATAAATCACCTGTAAAATTTGGCAGAATATCACCCGAAGATTTTACGATTAAACAAGCTTTTGATACGGGCGCCAACGCGGTAGTAATTGCAGACATCGGCAATTCTGCGTTTGAAGGAAATACTAAAGGATGGTTCTCATTAGTCTATAAGCGTACCAAACGAATTAAAATTTTAAATAAAAATGGGTTTGATGCAGCCAGCGTGGAAATACCCCTGTTTGTTGATGGTAACGCTGAAGAGAAATTGGATGAACTAAAGGCTTTTACCTATAACCTTGAAAATGGTAAAGTGGTTGAAACCAAATTAGAAGCTGCTTCAGTTTTCAAAGACAAGATGAATAAAAATTATAGCGTCAAAAAATTTACATTCCCTGCTGTAAAAGAAGGCTCTGTTATAGAATATAGTTATACAATAAAATCAGATTTTCTTCATAACCTGCAGTCCTGGTATTTTCAATCGGAATATCCATGTTTGTGGAGCGAATATGAAGTAGGTATACCCGAGTTCTTCAATTACGTAACCCTGAACCAGGGGTATGTTCATACTGATGTTAAAACAGATTCCTATAATTCTTCCTTCAGGGTTACTATTCCGGGAGGCTCATCAGCAGATGAAACGGTTAATTTGAAAGGGGTGATTAATACAAGGCGATGGGTAACTAAAAATGTTCCCGCACTTAAAAAGGAAAATTATACATCAGCCTTAAAAAATTATATTTCAGGTGTAGAGTTCCAATTGTCCAGTTACCAGTTTGAAGGCGGTATGCCGCATGATCAAATGGGCAATTGGGTATTGCTTGGCCAAAAATTAATGGACAATGAATATTTTGGACAAAGTATTACTAAGAATAATGGCTGGCTGGATGACGAAATAAAGAACATTACAAAGGGAACATCTTCAAAGTTCGAAAAAGCGCAAAAGATATTTGCCTACGTAAGAGATAATCTCACCTGTACCGATTTTTCTGCTTTTTACATTGAGACAACGCTAAAGGATGCGTTTAAAAAACACAGTGGTAGTGTGGCTGATATTAACCTGCTGCTGATTACAATGCTGCGTCATGAAGGCATCGACGCAGACCCAATTATATTAAGTACAAAAGACCATGGGTTTACAAATGAAATTTATCCGCTGCTGCAACGTTTTAACTATGTAATATGCGGAATGGATATTGACGGTGCTTATTACACATTGGATGCGAGTAGTCCTTATAACGGTTTTGGCAGGCTACCACCGTATTGCTATAACGGCCATGCAAGAGTAATAAGAAAAGAAGCTGCTATGCCGGTTTATTTTGACTCAGATTCGTTGAGGGAACAAAAACTAACCTCTGTTTTTATTACCAACGATGAAAAACTTGGATTAGCTGGTTCGTTCAAATCCCAGTTGGGTTATTATGAATCGTTTAACCTCAGAAAAAAATTAAAAGGCGATGACAAAGAATTTTTGAAAAAGATTAAATCCGGGAACAGCTTTGATATGACGGTCTCTGAGGCTGCCATTGATTCTTTGAAAAT
>JBDUAY010000455.1:0-4715 GCA_040004415.1 Bacteroidota bacterium
AACTGCTAATGTCCTGCAACTTAATATTTTTAAACAAGGTGCGCATGTCTTCAATACTATCAATGGCCACCCCTACTTTCCCTACTTCACCTTCTGCCAGGTCGTGGTCACTATCATAACCAATTTGGGTCGGCAAATCAAACGCAACGCTTAGTCCCATTACGCCCTGGCTTAACAAATAGTGATACCGCCTATTACTTTCTTCTGCGGTGGAAAAGCCTGCGTACTGGCGCATCGTCCATAATTTACCGCGGTACATATCTGGCTGTACACCACGGGTAAATGGAAATACACCTGCTTCCTCTTTCTCTACATCTGGCGGCAAATCAGTAGCCCTGTAAACCTGTTTTATTTCGATGCCGCTATCCGTGTATATTTTTTTATCATCCATTGAACTAAAATAATAATCTTACATAATAAAAATACGGGGACAACCATTTATAATTGACATGTTTCCCGCTCGCTTTACCGTGTAAACTTACGGATTACTGCTTTCTTGTATTTCCATAATTTAAAAGAGAGATGACAGGCATTTGTTTTGGAGACCGCCGGCCAACCTCAAGATCAGAAAAGATATACAGATGAAGTGCTTGCAACGCCCGTCCGAATGGATTCATCCGGGCGGACCAACCAGGCCGCTCAATGAACCAACGCTGGTGTCAAAAATGCCGGCATACTGATCGAATTTCGTTTAGTTGAACGTTTTGCTCCGGCCTTTGGTTAGTTGAACATTTACATCGCCTTCGTTTAGTTGAACATTTTGCTCCGGCCGGAGCATCCTGTTTATAGAAAATAATTAAACCAGCAAGCAGCTCCAGCGGAGCTTCCTGTAAAATGCAGCCGACTCTGTGCGGGACGACGCTCATATAATTTACAAAATATAAACAGGAAGATTTCCCTGAGAACTGAATACAAACGAACTCAACAGAGGTAGTTGATGGCGCTAGCCAAACTGGCTTACATTATTAATTACTAATTTCCACCCTACGGAATTTCGTGCATCGCCTTATGCCCCGGGTGCTTGCCAATATTAAAAACCAAACTAACGCCCAGCGGAGTACCGGGCAAACTATAAAAAGTTGGTTTTATTTTAAGACTGAGATCATTACTCACATCAAAATCTTTCAGGTGTCCGTCTACGGTGGCATCTACCACATTAATCGCCCAAAAAAGAAGAAAAAACAGCACAGAGTAATCAACATCTTTCCTGTACTCATTGCGGTATTTCTGCAAAGAATAAGAATCATTATTATCGACAAAATATTTTAACGAAGGATCTGTTTTTGCAATTGGAAACAATGCCGAATCTGCATTGCCCCGGTTAATAACCGCGAAGTAAGCGAATTTTAATTTATTGTATTCTACACGGTTATCATTAAATATATAACCGGTAATACCCAGCGCTGCATATACAATTGGAATCTTCCAGTATTTACGGTTATACGCCTGGCCCCATCCCGGTAAAATCAAAGAATGCATGGTTGCCTTATGTGGATCATGTTTCTTTTTCCCATTAGAATCCAGCGGCACATTTTTTACGGTAACAGAATCAAGTTTTGAAATGCGCAGGTGTGAACTATCTTTTTTTAACGCATCTTTTTTTTGCGCGAAAGAAAAAAAATGGCAACCAAGGCCCGCCACCAATAATAAAAAGAAACGAATCTTCATGATACGTATTAATTAGCTGATACGCCCAATTGGTCAAGTATTTTATTCAGCTCTTCCAGTGAGTAATACTCAATGTTTATATTACCAAAACCTTTTTTGCTATGGTTAAGTTTTACTTTGGTGCTGAAATGCGATGCTAAATTATCTTCTATTTTTTTATATGCATGCGGCAAACCAGAATTTACAGATTGTTTAACGGGCGTGGCCGTTTTATACAGCTTACGCACCAGTTCTTCTGTTTGGCGTACAGACAGTTTGCGATCTACCACTTCATGAAAAATATACAATTGCTTATCAACCGTATCCACATTTATCAATGCCCTTGCATGGCCCATGCTGATGCCGCCATTGCGAACTGCCACCTGTATATCGGGCGGCAATTTTAACAGGCGGATATAATTGGCTACCGTACTGCGCTCCTTACCCATACGCTCTGCCACCTGTTCCTGCGTATGATCCAATTCGTCCATCATGCGTTTATAGCTCAATGCAATTTCAATCGCATTTAAATCTTCACGCTGCAAATTTTCCAGCAATGCCAGTTCCAGTAATTGACTGTCGTTTGCCTGGCGGATGTAAGCGGGTAAGTCAGCCAGGCCGGCAATTTTTGCTGCGCGATAACGGCGTTCACCAGAAATTAAACGATACCTGCCACCGGGTAACCTGGAAACGGTAATTGGCTGAATAATATCATGCATTTTTATAGATGCCGCCAGTTCATTCAGTGCCGTTTCATCAAAATGATGACGCGGCTGTTTGGGATTGGTTTCTATTTCTTCCAGCGGTATGCGCAATATGCCGGTAGCCTGTTCAACCACATTTGTCTTTAACGTACCACTGGTTGTTTTAAGATCAGAATCTATACTTTGCAGCAGGGAACGGATGCCCTTACCGAGTGCTTCATTATTTTTTTTCGGACTATTCATTGTTATCGGGAATTGGAAATTTATAATTCAGCACCGCTAAAAGCCGGACTGCTCAATTACTAATTCCTGTTTTTGGTTTATTACTCAAGAATTCTCTCCTCCTGCTTCATCTTCGTCATGTTGTTTTTCTGCAACACTTCTTTCGCCAGGTTCAGGTAGTTCTGTGCGCCCTTGCTTACCGCATCATACAATATAACGGGCTTGCCTACACTCGGCGCCTCACTTATTTTGGAGTTGCGGTGTATAATGGTAGAAAAAACCATCTCATCAAAATGCTTTCTTACTTCACTTACTACCTGGTTGCACAAACGCAAACGGCCATCATACATGGTCATTAAAATACCTTCAATGGCCAGTTGCTGGTTCAGCCTGTTCTGCACAATTTTGATAGTGTTTAACAATTTGCCCAGTCCTTCCAGTGCAAAAAATTCTGTTTGCACCGGCACTATCACTGAGTCTGCGGCAGTTAATGCATTCACTGTTATTAACCCAAGTGATGGCGAGCAATCAATCACAATAAAATCATAATTACCGCGCACTGGTTCCAGCAATCCTTTTAACACACCTTCCCGGTTGGGATAATTGATCATTTCAATTTCTGCGCCTACCAAATCGATATGACTGGGCACTACATCCAGGTTGGGAATATCCGATTTCAGGATCACCTCCCGCACCGGCGTTTCATTGACCATGCAATCGTACAAACTCTTGGTTACATTGTGCAGATCGAAACCGGTACCGGTTGTACTGTTTGCCTGCGGATCTGCGTCTACCAGTAATGTTTTAAATTCCAGCACTGCAAAACTTGCCGCCAGGTTAATGGCGGTAGTGGTTTTTCCTACCCCACCTTTTTGATTCGCTATACCAATTATTCTTGCCATATTATTTTGAGCTGTGAGCTGTAATTTGCTGCCTGTTTTATGTTTTTTATCAATTTTTTTTAACCCGGCGGTTTGTCATAGCCGGGCATTCTTGCGTCGCACCCTTGTACTTTTTTCTATCATTCATCTCCCGCAAGATTAGTTACAGGTTTTTATTTTCACGCAAAAAGGCAAAGGTATGCCCATTGCATATTTTTCATTTGCGCCGCTGCGTGAAATATCAATCGTCCTATTGCAATCGTATCTCCAATCCTCACCAATTTCAATTCCACACCAGCATCTGCAAATATTTTCCCGCCTTTTCAGGATCTGTTTTGATATCCCCGCATGTATCACACTGCACGCCCACAATAGTTCTACATGCAAGCATTGCGGCGCAGGCTGCAGCACCCGATGCATCCATGGTAAAGTTGTCTCCAATAGGCAATACCGCAAAATTTAGTTTTGCCCATTTGGGGATCAACTGCATGCAGGTCGTAAGGGGGCTTATCACCCCCTATAATAAAAATTCCGGGCTTCTCTGTAAACAATAAAACCCATCGGGTTTTCACCATAACTACCGTACGGCAATCCGCTGGATTGCCGTACCACCGTACATTTCACTGTAAAATTCCCAAAATTCCATTCTCGACCGCTGTTCACAGGACGCGCATTGGTAATGCCATGTTTATAAGCCATTCGTGAATTTCCCCACCAGATACTACTTTTGCGCCGGTTTGTGTAGCAATACGTTCGCAATATGATCCTGGTGACCATGACGTAACTGAATGTAAGCACCTTTTATAGCATATGCATCAATAATTGTGATAGCCAAACCTTTCGGGGTTATAAAAGGATCAAACATAATGTTTTTACCGTTTATTATTACATTGAAACAGGAATGACCAAAATAGGTGAAATTCAAGCGTTTGGTTTGGAAATGATCCAGGAACAGTGAACCATGCTGGCAAAAATAATGTTTTGGGGAATAATGCACGGCTTTATGATTTGTGAAATTTTATGGATTTGCAGACGCATGCGCAACCGAAATGTAAATGGAACACAGCTAACAGGCATTAGACGGATTTATAAGGATTTTTATAGCTCAGCGCCAGCCCTGAAGGGAGAAATCCGTCAGCGTTATGAAGCCCGGCGTATAACAAAAGCAACAAAACTATGATTACAATAATAAGTGGAACCAACAGGCCCGGAAGCAATACCGAAAAAGTAGCTGCGCAATATTTGCAGTTGCTAAAGGATA
>JBDUAY010000086.1:0-15997 GCA_040004415.1 Bacteroidota bacterium
CGGCACGATTGCTTCTTTTTTTCCCGGCTCTTTTTCTTTTATCGCTGGCTTTTTTCCGGCTATTTTTTTTATTGTCTTTTCTTCGTCCCTGCTTGTTTTATCTTCTGATGGAAGTATCACCGGCGCCGGGTTTACATGAAGCGGTTCTGCTATTATGGGATTGATTGGTACCGGGCCGCCATGTTCGTCCAATTGCATGCGTTTTGTTGTATCTGTCTTTGCAACCAGTGGTTGTATACCGGCAGGCTTGCTGCCCATTTTAATAAATGCAAAAATCAACAGCAACCCCACCAGCCCGATTCCTGCCAGCACATACGGCGATTTTTTGTTCTGCAAAATCTTTTGATCGAACTTTTGCATCACTGTTGTAGGGGGTACAACAGATTCCATCCTTGTTTCAAAAGAAGACGACAGTACGGTGGCGTTTTTTGAGTTAAATCCACCTGTTACCGGCGCCTCACGTGTTTCATATAAAGGTTGCGCAGCGGGGGCCAGTATGCTTAAATCAATGTCTTTGTACCCAGGAAAGGCGGCGAGCAATGACTGTTGCATTTCCCTGGCATCTGTAAAACGGTTTTCCGGTTTTTTTTCCAGCGCCTTCATTACAATATTGCTCAGCGCCGGTGGCACCGATGCGTTCAACGCTTTTAACTGGGCAGGTTTTTTTTTCATGATGTCCTGCATCAGGTTATAGTCAGACGTATTGGAAAAAGGCAATGTCCCGGAAAGCAACTCATACATGGTAATGCCGGCTGCATAAATATCGGATGCTACTGATGGCTCTTTGCCTTCAATAATTTCAGGGGCCATAAACGCTACCGTACCAATAACGCGGTTCACCTGTGTCAGCTTTTGTTCTCCTGCAATTTTGGCGATGCCAAAATCCATCAGCTTCACCGTGCCCTCTGCGGTCATTATCAGGTTGGATGGTTTAATATCGCGGTGTGTAATACCTTTTTTATGTGCGTGCTGCAATCCTTCCAGCACCTGCAAAAACATGGCTACAATGGTCTTTACGGGCAATGTTTTATGCGCGCGCGCCAATTCGTCCAGGTTTTTTCCTTCTACATATTCCATCACCATAAAATATTGACTATCCTGCTCAATAAAGTTATAGATGACGGCAATATTGGGATGCAGCAGGCGTGCCAATACCTGTGCTTCTTTTTTAAATCTTTCCAGTACATGAGGTTGCCGTATCATGGAAGTATGCAGCATTTTTAAAGCAACTTCACGGCCCAGTACATTGTCAACAGCTTTATATACGATGCCCATTCCGCCCTCTCCCAGGTGCGATACTATTTTATAATTTTGTACGTATTGTCCAATCATGGTAAATCAATTTCTTTTGTAACAGGTAATACGGGCAACGCAAAATCACCGGTTTCTTTCACGGGCGTTACTGCTGCCACGCTTGTTTTCTCTGCGAGTATCACTGTAATATTATCATGTCCGCCCCGCCTTTTTGCTTCGGCTACTAATTTTTCAGCTCCTTCTTCAACAGGTTTATCATTTACAATGCCTGCTATTTCTACGTCTTCCAGGTAATCGTACAAACCATCAGAACAAATTATCAGCCGGTCGTTTTCTTCAAATAAGAAATCGCATTTGCCAGTGTCTACGCGTATTTGTGGTTTGGTACCCATGGCGTTGGTAAGGATATTGCGCTGCGGATGTTTTGCTGCTTCTGCTGCTGTAATGGTGCCTGCTTTTATCAGTTCCTGCACATAGGTATGATCGGTCGTAATTCTTCCGATGATGTTCTTTTTGATCACATAGGCCCGGCTATCACCAACATGCGCATAATATACTTGTTTGCCGGTAACAATTAAAGCCGTACAGGTAGTACCCATTCCTTTTTTTGATGTATCCGCGGCAGCCGCAGCCAATATATTTTTATTGGCGAGCGTAAATACTTTCGCCAGTGTTTTTTCAATGCTGCCATGTACACTTTTAAAATATTCTGTGCTGATGATATCAGTCGCCATCTTACTGGCTACTTCGCCCGCCTGGTGTCCGCCCATACCATCGGCCACCATCAGGATACAGCCTTTCTCAAGCGTAATGCCTGCATCTGCAATACGAAGGAACAAACCGGCATCTTCATTGTTGGTACGAATGTTTCCAAGATCCGTGCGCACCACTACTTTCATGTTCGCTGCATCCGCTGGCCGCTGAACGGCGTTCGCTTCCTCTTTTTTCTTTCCGAAAAAATTTATCCAGGGCATGATTTTAATCTTTTATTTTATCAAGATTGTATTGATACGAATTGCGGTTGGTACTAAAATCAACCCACACCGTTTTATCTGTATAGCCGTCTGCATGTAATGTGAAAGATATTGTTTCATTTTCCCTGCCTTTTATTTCATACGGTACTGCCTGGCGTGTTCCATTGGAAAAAATAATGACCGCATTTTCGATACCGGGCACTTCAATTAATTTCTTTAACATACCTGTCTCCGCATTTGGCGGCAACGGATCAATTATCGCTGTTGTTTGCAAAAAATAAAATGTAATAAGGATAAAAGCAAGAACAAATGCTCCCCCGTACCAATACATTTTCTTTGACGATGGCAACTTTGGTATCGCCGGCCGGTGAAATTTTGGTATGCTGACAGATTCAAACACAGATTGTTTATGGCCTTCCAGTAGTGTTACTATTTCTTTTGCCGACATGCGCGCTGCAGGATTGGCGCGTAGGTTTTTTTCAATCAGCGTCTGCAACTTTTCCGAAACTTTTGGTACCAATAATTTTGGATTGGTAAACGTTGCTTTTATAATCTTTGAACGCAACGCCATCGTATTGCTGGCTTCAAACGGCATATAGCCAGTCACCAGTTCATATGCCAACACTGCCAGGCTCCAGATGTCTGACTTTAATTCCACCTTATTTTCAAACTGTTCCGGCGCCATGTATTCAGTTGTGCCGACTACAAAACCCAATTGCGTAAGCTTGGGCGTGTACTTATTTTTAGCAATGCCGAAGTCAAGCATTTTAACCATTCCGTCTGATTGTATTTTGAAATTCTGCGGCTTGATGTCGCGGTGCAGAATTTCTTTTTCGTGCAGGTACGCGAGTGCTTTTGCAATTTGCAATACAACGTTTTCTGTTTCCGCGCTGGATAATTTTCCTTTTCCTTGCAGGCAAACATCCAGCGTCTCGCCTTCTACATATTCCATCACAATACAAGGCGTTTGCGAAACAATGGAATAATTATATAACCTGGCAATATTGGGATGGCTGACGCTCGATTGTATATACGCCTCATTTTTGAAACGGTCGGCCATTTCTTTCTGGTGTAACACTTTTACCGCAGCCGTACGGTTCAATGCCGGATGAAAGGCGCGGTATACATCGCCCATACCGCCAGAACCCAGCCGTTCCGCCAGGTGATAACCCGCAACTTCAGTAATCTGCATGTTTCCAGGTTTCATTGAATGATTGAAAAATGCTTGAATGAATTGTTGCTATAAAAATGGCCGGGACTGTGCAGTGTTACGGGTTAGCAACTTTACAACAGCCCCGGCATGATATTAGTTACTTGCAACTTTTTTAACACCCATCATTTCTAATCCGTATTTAATGGGAACGGCAAATGAAATCTGTGTACCGCGTGCGTCTGATTTTCCGGCAAAATAAATGCCTACCACATTCCCTTCATCATCAAACATTGGTCCACCGCTATTTCCGGCGCCTGTTGCATTGATGGTAAGCTGGTAAGAATCACCAAACGTACTATAGGTAAGATTTTTATCCGACGAGCCGGGTATGATACGGCCGATGTTGCCGGGCGTTACCGTTGGCGTTGGTACAGAAACAAAATGATTGGCGGGATTAAAAACGTCGTTGGATTTGCGTACTACAAATTCCTGCGGCGCCACACCAGGATAGCCCATCACCGTTACCGACTGGCCGGGATGTACAGTTCCGTAATTATCTTTCATACTTACTTTCGACAATGAACCGGGTATATCTACTTTGATCATTGACACGTCATGACTCTCTGAAGCGGTAGCCGATTGTACCGGACGGCGCAGTGTAGAATTAGCAAACACCACATTCATATAAGTATTTCTGCCTTTTATTTTTCCTGTACGCACGGGCACACCACCCATCATGGTTGCTTCGCCGGGTACCCAGCCAAATACCATATCCGCTGAAACAGAATTGGGAACAATCACTGTTTTGCCATTCTCCCTTTTTACCAATGCACCAGGGAAAGCGGATTCATCAAAACTATAGCGCGTATTCCAGCCGTTGCCGACATGGCGGTTGGTTAAAATAAAACCATCAGACGAAACGACAAATCCCGTTCCGCTGGCACCTGCCAACCCTACCTCCTTGCCTATCGGTACATTTTTCTTGATATCAATATAAGGCTCGTAACCACCTTCTGCATTTTGTATGTACAGTGCCTGGTAACTTTCTTTACCTTCTGCATCGGTTACTTTTGTATAGGCATGCCACAACTCATCGCTGGTGGAAGCATCAAATATCTGCCAGCCAAACTCTATCTGAACAACGCGATCTTCATTTTCTTTTGCAATTTGTTCCGGCGTTTTTTTATTGAGCAAAGCAGAATCAACACGGGGCGGGAGCGGGCCTGGTAAAATATCACTGTGAAACAGCTGCTTGCGAAAAGCAAATCCGGCAATGGCCATTACCAGTATCAGGCCGCCTAAAGCAATACCCATACTGCTAAATGATTTTTTTCTTTCTGCTACCAGCATTCTTTCTACTGTTTGTTTGCCAAGACCTGTTTTCGCAGACTCCATACCGGTGGCGCGATTAGACACAGGCACAGGTTGCAATTCAGAAACGGTGGTGGGTTTTATGGAAGTGGGTATTTCCATTACTTTGGTTACCATCATCATATCCTGGGGGCGCGGATAAATATCAAAAGTAAAAACTGGTCCGTTGTTACCGAGCTGTACTACATCACCGGGGTTTAAAGAAGCATTTCCTTTTATCCTTGTCTTGTTTACAAAAATGCCATTGCGGCTGTTGTTGTCGGTAATGGAGAAACGTGGAGGGTCAGTGCTTTCCTTTACTATTTTGCCGTGTTCGCGGCTTACCACTACTTCCTTTTCCGGATCAAACTGAATATCACTTCCGGATACCCTTCCAATGGTCAGTTCGTTTTTCTGGAAGTCAAATTCTTCTACCTGGTTGTTTTTGCTTCCGGCCGTGTGACGGATAACAAATCTCTCGATGTTAGTGCTCATATGTGTGTTGGTTTAGATTTAGCTATTTGTATACCATCGGTTTAAGCCGGGGGCTGTTACAGCAATTGCATTAATGCTGCTGCATGTTTTTTCAGTGTGGAAAGGTGTGGCTTGTTCTGCGAGGATTGGATGGCCTTTCAAAATTGTATGATGTAAATAGCCTGATCAATGATCCATTTGGACAGCCTGCCGCAATCAGGAAAATGTTTCCGCACATAAGGTTATAGATTCATTATTTGCCTGTGATAACTGAATCCCGGGTGACCATTCCAAAAAGGCAACTATCCGTCAACGATAGTAGTAACTGTTAATCAATCTTTACTGCATTACATCAAAAGAAAACGTGCTGAAATAAAAATTGCATTGCCGTTCATAAGACTGTTTTAGCGTGTCAATGGTCAAAACTAACATCCTGCAGCATGCATCGCAATAACTCATATGTATTATTTTATCGTCCTGCGATTATCGCTTATCTCTTTTCTATACTTTTTTAAAGCCGCATTACCATGCCTGTTTTACCAGGTAATGAACTTTGTTTGGCGTTCTGCAGAGCGAAGCCTCCGGCAGTTATATTGAACGTTGTCCCGAAATTAAATTGCTATATTCGCAGCGAATAATTTTAGCTATGGCACTTAAGTACAAACGCATTTTATTGAAACTTTCAGGTGAAGCATTGATGGGCAAAAGCGACGATGCATATGAGCCGCTGAGCGCTTCCATTTTGGCCCAATACGCTAAAGAAGTTAAAACAATAGTAGACGCAGGAACAGAAGTGGCGATTGTAATTGGTGGCGGTAATATTTACCGCGGCATGAATGAGGCCGAAACCGGTATTGAAAGGGCACAGGGGGATTATATGGGCATGCTGGCGACTGTTATCAACGGCATGGCATTGCAGGCTGCACTGGAAAAAGCGGGCGTGTTTACCCGTTTACAAAGTGCTATTAAAATGGAACAGATTGCTGAGCCATATATCCGACGCCGCGCGATGCGCCATGTAGAAAAGGGGCGCGTGGTGATCTTCGGCGCTGGTACCGGCAATCCTTATTTTACAACTGATACTGCAGGCTCATTGCGGGCAATAGAAATAAAGGCAGAAGTTATTTTGAAAGGCACGCGGGTGGATGGCATTTACACATCAGATCCTGAAAAAGATCCCACCGCTACAAAATATGACACCATCAGCTTTGCAGAGTGTATTTCAAAAAACCTGAAAGTGATGGATATGACGGCTTTCACATTGTGTATGGAAAATCAGCTTCCCATTATTGTTTTTGATATGAATAAGCCAGGCAATTTATTAAGGGTAGTAGAAGGTGAAAATGTTGGAACCCTGGTGAAATAAATACCGCCGGCCGCAGGTTAATGTCACCAACCATTTCTTATCAATAGAACGTTGTTAAAAACGGGGCAGCGTGCCTGCTGCTGATTCTTTTTTACCACTGAGCCTGCGAATCAGCGGCATTCATAGCACGATAGGTCTTCCCGAATAAATCTATTAATAATCTAATCCGCGCCTGTTCAAACCAAATCTGTGAACCTGCGGCTAATTTTCCTTTTCATCGTCAGCATTTATAAAACGATGCACTAATTTTGTTTTGTTGCTGTTTAACAAGAAAAATATTTTATTATGGATATTGCCGGTATAAGAAAAGATTACAGACAAAAATCATTGCTGGAAACTGACATCGAAAAAACCCCGGTACAGCAATTTGCAAAATGGTGGAACGAAGCGACCCATTCAGGTATTGACGAAGTAAATGCCATGACGCTTGCTACGGCTTCTTCTGCAGGTTTGCCAGCTGCACGTATTGTTCTATTAAAAGGATTTGATGAACGCGGGTTTGTTTTTTTTACCAATTACGACAGTTTTAAAGGGATGCAGCTGGATGAAAACCCGAGGGCCTGTCTTGTTTTCTTTTGGAAAGAACTGGAACGGCAGGTGCGTATAACAGGACTGGTGGAAAAAACAACAGCGGCGGAAAGCGATGAATATTTTAATAGCCGTCCGCTAACAAGCAAAATTGGCGCCTGGGCGTCTCCGCAAAGCCAGGTAATCAGCAGCAGGGAATGGCTGGAACAAAATGAACAAAAATATGCTGATGAATTTCAG
This sequence comes from Bacteroidota bacterium, assembly GCA_040004415.1. GTDB lineage: Bacteria > Bacteroidota > Bacteroidia > Chitinophagales > Chitinophagaceae > JACMLD01. The sequence continues at coordinate 7,340 of JBDUAY010000086.1, forward strand.
GGATCAGCTGTTCAACGGCCTGCGCATTGGGGTGGTTACCGGGTAAAGCCCATTACAGTAGAATTCTGGCAGGGAAGACCCGGCCGGTTGCACGATCGCATTCAATACTCGCCGGAAGAAACAGGAAGTTGGATCATTGAACGTTTAGCACCGTAAAAATTGATCAGCTGACTGGCTGAAAAGTTGACAGGTAAAAGCGTGTACTCAGAACACTCTAACCAATCAACCTTTCACCTGCTCAACTTATTTGGTTTCTTTCTTAACAGCTGCTTTTTTCACAACAGGCGCATTGGCAGGTCTGCTCTTACCAAAAGATCCTTTAAAAATTTTTCCCTTCTTTGTTTTTTTATCACCTCTTCCCATATTTATTTTTTTAACTTTTTAAAATTGATTACAGCGTATCGTTGTATATCTTCTGTAAAGATACAAATCAAAGCAAAAGCCCCGTTACTTATTAATAGCAGCCGGGGCTTTTAAATTCGGTTTGTATGTGGCATTATAACTTAGCAGACAATTCTTTACCTGCTTTAAATTTTGCCACTTTACGGGCTTTGATTTTAATTACGGCGCCTGTCTGGGGGTTGCGGCCATTACGGGCGGCTCTTTTGCTTACAGAGAAAGTACCAAAACCTACTAAAGTAACTTTACCGCCACTTTTCAACGTTTTTGTTACAGCTTCAATAAAAGAATCCAAAACAGCATTACCCTGGGTTTTTGTAATACTTGCATCATCCGCAATTTTTGCAATTAATTCAGCTTTGTTCATAGTGTGATGTTTTAAAATTTAACGCCTGACAAATTTAGACGCTTTTAAATACCGGCAAAATTTTTTATTATTTTTTAACAGGCCTAAAACTGCTGTAACCCGCGTGGAACAAGCACTTTAAGCGTTTTTGTGTTGAATAAAAAAATGAAATAAAATACCTCTGCACGCTGAAAGCCTTTACAGCACTATGTTTCACGCCAAAGGGCTGAAGTGCTTGCCAGTATTGGGTTTTCGCGGAATTTACGATTCGCAGAAAGAACCAATACCTTTATTTATTATCCACAATTACCAGCAGCTACTGTATAACTTCTAAAACGGATCGAAAAGAGATGGTTTTATCTCCCCATTCCTGAAATGTTTTTTGTTGGTGCAAATGAGCAAATTCAATCATATACAATTGATATTGTTCTTCATCAGTTGCCGTGTACTGTACAGCATACGTATGTCCTTCGCTGTCATCCTGCTCCAGCAAACGAAATAATTTATGCGATATAAAAAAACCAGTTGCCATTGTTTCCGGAATATGTTCCTGCTGCTGCCATTGTAACCATTCATCATCAATAGAAAGATGCACCTTGGTAGTGATATTAAGAACGATCATACGGAATATTATTTTGAATGCTGTATTTTGAATTTTAAATGAAGTACAAACAAATTAAATTGTTACACCCAGATTCAATCATTCAAAATTTCAGAATTCATCATTTAGAATTTATTTCCAGGTATACGGGGCAATGGTCGCTGTGTTTAATATCATGATAAATATCGGCTGCCTTCAAATTATTTTTTAATGGATCGGTTACATTTATATAATCAATTCTCCAGCCTTTGTTTTGCAAACGTACCGTAGGAAAGCGCTGGCTCCACCAGCTGTACCGGTGCGGTTCCGGGTGAAAATACCGGAAGGTATCTATCCACCCGCTGGCTAATAATTTATCTGTCCATGCTCTTTCTTCCGGTAAAAAACCAGATGATTTTTTATTGCCTTTTGGATCGTGTATGTCAATTTCTGTATGTGCAATATTATAGTCGCCGCACAAAATAAGTTTGGGATGTTTTTTCTTTAGTGCATTGAGGTAATTATAAAATTCTTCCAGCCACGCGTATTTAAATGTTTGCCTTTCATCACCAGACGTGCCTGAAGGAAAATAGGCATTGATTAAACGGATATCGCCAAAGTCAAGTTGTATTACCCTTCCTTCATCATCGCTTACCTTATGCCCGGTGCCATATTCAATGCTGTCGGGTTTTATTTTTGTAAATACAGCTACTCCGCTATAGCCCTTTTTCTGCGCAGAAAACCAGTAGTCGTAAAAACCCAGATCAGTTAATTGTTTATGATCTACATTGTCTTTACTGGCTTTTGTTTCCTGCAAACAAATAATATCGGCGGGGTTTGTTTTAAGCCAATCAACAAAACCTTTGTTCATAGCGGAACGGATGCCGTTTACATTATAACTTATAATACGCATACTAAATAATTTGTGGTGATGCAAGGTAATAAAATGATATGGTGCGCCAGCCTGGCGGATTATTTTATTTTTTACAGCGGCGTGGAAGCGAACAAGTTTTTTAATGGAGGTTAACAGAAGTAAATAACAAATTTTATCTGCTATCTTTATTTGCTATGCCAGTAAAGGAAAAAATTATTGCATCGAAAGAACCTGTTTATTTAGACGGTCCGAGAAGCAGAAGTTATGAATTCTTTTTTGCGATCCATGTTTTTAAACAACTCATAAAAGGATTCAGAACACTTCATTTTGTGGGCCCCTGTGTTACCGTTTTTGGCTCTGCCCGTTTTAAGGAAGATCATCCCTATTACATTGCTGCACGTGAAATGGGAAAGCAAATTGCAGCATTGGGTTTTACTACTATGACAGGCGGTGGTCCGGGTATTATGGAGGCCGCTAACCGGGGGGCATTTGAAAATGGTGGCGCCTCCGTTGGCTGCAATATTCAATTGCCCTTTGAACAAAAACCCAATCCGTATGTGCAGACCAGCATTACTTTTAAATATTTCTTTATACGCAAAGCGCTGCTTGAGAAATATTCATATGCATTTATTATCATGCCTGGTGGATTTGGCACCATGGATGAATTTTTTGAGACGCTGACGTTGGTACAAACAAAAATGATTATACAATTTCCAATCGTGTTGTTTGGAAAATCTTTTTATCAGCCATTAATGGATTATATGCGTTTTATGGCGGTGCAGAAGACCATTTCACCTCAGGATTTAAACCTGGTTTTGCTTACAGACAGTGTGGAAGAAGCAACGGAACACATCAGCAAATATATCACCACCAATTATAAAGTAAAACCGCGGAAAAGATTGTGGTGGTTGTTTGAGAAACGTTGAAAAGAAATATATGATGTCTGATGTGGTGATGCCTGATTTCTTTATCGTAAAATGTCAAAACATTGGGTAGTCCCTTAAAACGCAATTTAAAATCCTTTGCCTGATTTTGCATTTTATAATAAATCGACACCGATGATTTATTATGAAGCACGATAACGGAGTGGCAATCCGGATATATTTTTCAAATATTAAATTTGAAATGTAAAACCGGATCGTCAATTTTAATGTAAAATCGCGCAGGAAAAATCAGACAGCAGAAATTATTTTCTTTTAATCAATCTCGCTTTTATAATCCGCACATCCTGCAGTGGCCGGTCGCCCTGTTTTTTGTTGGTAAGAACGGTTGCGATACTGTCAATGGTATCTAACCCTTTTATCACTTCTCCAAACACCGTATAGTTCCCGTCGAGGTGCGGTGTGCCGCCTGATGTTTTGTAGACGCTTCTGTGATCTGCCGGTATTTTTTTTCCTTTTAAGCGAAACGTTTCAACTGAATCAAGACCAGCATCGGTAAAAACTTTCCCCTGCACAATGTAAAATTGGCTGCCACTGCTGGCTTTTTTGGGATTTACATCATCACCTTCTCTTGCTGCAGCAATAACGCCTTTTTTATGAAACAATGCGGTATTAAATTCTGCAGGCACTGTGTAAGAAGGGCCGCCATCACCCAGTTGGGCGGATGTTTTTGCACGTTTACTGTTGGGATCGCCAGCCTGGATCATAAAATGATTAATAACCCGGTGAAATAGAATGCTGTCGTAGTAATGTTGTTTAACCAGCTGTAGAAAATTATTGCGGTGCAGTGGCGTAAGATCAGATAACCGTATTACCATAGTGCCCTTATCCGTTATCATTTCTACATCTTTCGTTAAATCGTGCTTGCGCAGGCCATCACCAATCTTCGGATTGCAGGCAACAAAAAATAGAAGCGTTGTGGCTATTGTAAGAAAGCGCCTGATCATAAGCGTTACAAAACAATTTTAAAGAATTATGGGTTCAGCGTTAAAAATCATGCGCTTCAAAATAAAGGAGCACATGGTCTTTCATGAAATTTTCCTGCGCAATTAACTCCATCACCGGTAATGCCTTCAATTGCTTGTAATGTGGCCACCCATCTGCATCTACACCTTCCATTTCATAATAACCACTGACGGATAACAGCGAACAAACGGCTATATGCATTAAATCCTGTTTCTGTTCTTTTGAAAACTTTGCTTTGATATCGCCCAATTCCTGTACGCCAATCAGGAAAAGGATGCTTTCCATATCCGGTTTTTTTTCAAACCGTTCCATTAATTTCTCTTCCAGTTTCCACCATCTTACCTGTAAATCATCCTGTAGTTGCATGAGGCAAAGATACTGTCTGAACCGGGATTTTTGAGATGTATGTAATTAACAGGGTAACGCCACCCATGTATTGTATAATGGTTCCCGGTTCCCTAACCCAGAACCACGGTAAATGATAATTTTAAGTGGCTTATATTGTTTGCTACATCAAGCCCCAACGATTCTTTCAATGGGTTTTCTTGTTTATTTATATTTGGTGAAATTTTTGAAATGGATTTTTATAAAGAGCCATATATTATTTCTACCGACAAAGAGAAATTGAATATTGATTTTATTTATCAGTTTCTTTCTCATTCTTATTGGGCTGAAAATATACCAATGGAAATTGTACAAAAATCGATTGACGGAGCAATGTGCTTCGGCATATATGATAATGATCGACAAATTGGATTTGCGCGTGTAATAACTGATTACGCAACGTTTGGTTACCTGGGCGATGTATTTATAGACGAGAAATATCGTGGCCGCGGACTAAGTAAATGGTTAATGGAAATTATTATGGGGCATCCGCAGTTACAGGGTTTCCGCACCTGGCAACTGGCAACAAGAGATGCCCAGGGTTTATATGCCCAATTTGGTTTTACACCGCCCGACGCGCCGGAGCGGTTCATGCGGAAATACAAAAAGTACTAATTCAGTAAGTACGTAGACCATGCCACCGTCTCAATATTATAAGCTGAATACCCGGTACTGCTTTAAATTTTCTCCACTTGTACTGCAGTGCCATACGCCAGCACTTCCGTAATACCATTCATTACTTCATTGGCATCGTACCGCATATTGATGATTGCATTGGCCCCGCGTTCTGTAGCGTGCTGCATCATAAGTTGAAAAGCTTCTTCCCTGGTTTTCTCACACAAATCAACGTAAATAGAAATGGTGCCACCAAAAAGCGATTGGAGTCCGCCGGCCACATTGCCAAATAAACTTCTTGATCGTACGGTAATGCCGCGCACAACGCCCAGGTTTTTTGTAATGCGGTAACCATTCAGGTCAATGCTTGTTGTAATCATTGTTTGATCGAGCATAGCAGTAAATTTTATACGAAGCTACAAATTTGTAGCGTTGCCCGTTTGCTGTTCAACAATTACCTTTGCGCAAATTATTTGCATTATGTTACAGGTGGGTTTTATACGGCAGAATACCGAACTGGTTAAGCAACGGCTGGAGTTGAAGAATTTTAAGCAGCCAGGGCTTGTTGACGAACTTTTACTGTGGGATGATAAGCGTAAACAATACCAGCTTGAGCAGGAAGAAATTCAGGCAAAAATAAATGCATCTTCTAAAGAAATTGGGCAGCTGATGGCGAAAGGCGAAAGGCAAAAAGCTGAAGAAACCAAGCTGAAAGTGGCTGAATGGAAAGCGCAACTGGCACCGGATAAATTAAATGAGGCAGAAAAGAATATTGAAGCTATTTTATACCTGTTGCCGAACCTGCCTTCAGACAAGGTGCCCGCCGGTAAAACACCGGAAGACAATATTGTGGTAAGAGAAGGTGGCAGCATTCCAACTTTATACGCGGGTGCTGTTCCGCATTGGGAGCTCACTACAAAATATAACCTCATTAATTTTGAACTGGGCAATAAAATAACCGGCAGCGGCTTTCCGGTGTATATAGATAAAGGCGCCAAACTGCAACGGTCATTGATTCAATATTTTCTTGATTATAATACTGCTGCGGGGTATATAGAATACCTTCCGCCCTTTATGGTCAACGAAGCATCCGCATATGGCACGGGCCAGTTGCCCGATAAAGAGGGACAGATGTATCATGCAACAGAAGATAATTTTTACCTGATACCAACTGCTGAAGTGCCGGTTACGAATATTTACCGCGATGTTATTTTAAAAGAAACTGAATTGCCGGTTAAGATGACGGCCTACACGCCGTGCTTCAGAAGGGAAGCAGGTAGTTATGGAAAAGATGTGCGCGGTTTAAACCGGCTGCACCAGTTTGAAAAAGTTGAGGTGGTACAAATAGTTGATCCCGCCACGAGTTATGATGTACTGGAAGAAATGGTGGCACACGTAGAAAAACTATTGCAATCATTGGAACTTCCGTACCGTATTTTGAAATTATGCGGGGGAGATATGGGCTTTACGTCTGCACTCACCTATGATTTTGAAGTATACAGCGCTGCTCAGCAAAAATGGCTGGAAGTAAGTTCTGTTTCCAATTTTGAAAGTTACCAGTCGAACCGTTTAAAGGCGCGGTATAAAGATGCAGCGGGCAAAATGCAGTTTGTTCATACACTCAACGGCAGCTCATTGGCGCTGCCCCGTATTGTTGCCTGTTTGCTGGAAAATAATCAAACTGAAAACGGTATCGGCTTGCCGAAGATATTACAGGTGTATTTTGGGAGCGATAGAATCGCTTAACTGCTGCGCGTAAAATAAATTTTCATTTAGCTTAACGTAAGGTATTGTTAAAAGCAATCCATTAACGGTCATTTAATGACTGCTAATGGATTTTCTTTTTGATGTTTGTACAAACAAAAAACCTTTCCATGCAAAACAAAATTTTACTTTCCATTTTTATTTTTTTAGTTGGTACTACCGTTCATGCCCAGATTAAAAAAGGAGCTGTTCTTTTAGGTGGTGGAATTGAATTTTCTACACAAGACACCAAAAGCAGTGGCCCGCAAAATGGGACCAGTAGCGGCATTAATTTTTCCCCCGCGTTTGGGAAAGCAATTAAAGAGAACGAAATAATTGGCGCTGATCTTACCTTTAGTTATAGCAAAAATGAGTCGAACAATACCTACTCGCAAAAAACAAGTTCTTATGGCATCGGTTTTTTTATAAGAAAATACAAAGAACTGGGTAAAGGGTTCTACCTGTTTGGTCAAACCAGGGCCGGCGTGTCGTACAACAAGGTCCAAAATAGGGATCAGCAAACCCCCACTACCAGCTATGTTTCAAAAGGATATGGTATGCAGGTAACTATTTACCCCGGCCTTGCCTATGCCGTAAGCAAAAAATTACAATTGGAAGCAGGACTTAGCAACCTTGCTTATATTCAGTTCAATCACATGCAAACAGCATATGATCTTAATACGTACCCTTCTTTAACAACAAATAATTTTTCACTGGGAAGTAGCCTGAGTAATCTCGCAGGCCTGACTGTCGGCTTTCGCGTTTTGCTTAATTAGCCCCGTTTCGTCAATTATTATACGGCAAAGCAGAATTTTTCCGCTGTATGTTTTATAAGTCATCAATCTTCAAAATTTACTTCATCGTCCCGCTCAAAATAGTTTTCTTTGCGTCTTGATAAATAAGAACCTATGTGGGAATCTATAGCTCGATTTGTACTGAAAAATAAACTGGCACTCCTGATTGTACTCGCTGTTATCACTTCTTTTATGGGATGGCAGGCGTCTAAAGTTGAACTGAGTTACGATTTTACAGGGGCCATACCAACCGATAATGCACGGTATGTGAGTTACCAGAATTTCCGTAAACAATTTGGTGAAGACGGTAATATGATGGTTATCGGGCTTCAGTCGGATCATTTATTCGATGAAAAAATTTTTACTGATTTTGCCTCATTGGGAAAGCAAATAAAAAATATAAAGGGGGTAGAAAATGTACTCAGTATTCCGGTTGCAGTAACATTGGTAAAAGATTCTGTTGCTGGTTTGAAAGCCAGCAATATTTTTGATCTTGACAAACCGGCCCCGGATCAAAAGAGTCTTTTCGATAGCAGTAAAAATTTATTTTTCAGCCTGCCTTTCTATAAAAATGTATTGTACAATCCCCAGACAAATGCCAGCCTGATGGCGGTTCGTGTTAATAAGGATGTACTGGCTTCAAAAGAAAGAACGGTTGTTATCGGTAAGATTGTTACAGCGGCGGATCAGTTCGGAAAAGATCATGCCATAGAAATGCATTACAGTGGCCTTCCGCTGATACGTACGCAGTTGTCGGACCGGATGAAAAAAGAGATGAAAGGTTTTTTGATAGGGTCTGTGCTGCTGTCTGCTGTTATCTTATTAATTTTTTTCCGTAGTATCAGCACCATGTTTTTATCCATTGCGGTTGTACTTACCGGCGTTGTATGGAGTGTGGGAACCCTTCATCTGTTTGCGTATAAAATAAGTTTGCTCACGGTACTCATTCCGCCGTTAATTGTTGTTATTGGCATACCCAACTGTATTTATTTTCTCAATAAATACCATATATCATA
>JBDUAY010000456.1:0-4711 GCA_040004415.1 Bacteroidota bacterium
AACATACAATTCACCATCAATCATATTATTGGTTTTGGCTTTTTAGTGCTGGCGGTATATTTCATTTTCAAGAAATAGGAATGAGATGATTGGAAATGGAAAAAAGCAGCCTTTATTTAATAATTATTATTTTGAGCATCTAAGCAACCAATTTATCAGTTCGCACGTACCGCCGGAAACAAACTGATATATTGAAATTTCTTGACGAAATAATTGCAGGCTGCCTGGAGAAAAATGCCAGGGACCAAAAGGTTTTCTACGAAAGGTATTATGGCTATTGCTTAAAAATTGTCTTTCGCTACATTTACCGGTACGATAAAGCAGTAGATGTTGTGAATGACAGCTTTGTAAAAATTTTTGGCAAGCTGCACACTTTTCACTGCGAACAATCTACTAAAATAGAATTTGTGATGATGGGATGGATGAAAACCATCATGATAAATACCGCTATCGACAAGTTACGAAAAGATGATTTTCTCCCCGAGATCGGATTAACCAATGAAGGCATTTGGATTGAAGACAGATCCCAGGCGTCCGATCAGTCTTTATTATATGAAGATGTTATAAAAGAAATAAAGAAATTGCCTCCGGCCTACCGGGTCGTTTTTAATATGTATGTGATTGACGGATTTACACACCAGGAAATAGCCAGTCAATTAAACATCGCAGTAGGTACGTCTAAATCAAATCTTTCCAAAGCACGCGTTTTACTACAATCATTCATCAAAAAAGCTGACGAAGCCCAAAAATGCTGCATGTAGATGAAGATACAAATGATGAATTATTTCGTAAAGCTGCTAAGGATTATTCTTTAGGTGCAGGTACGACTGACTGGGAAAAACTTCTCAATAGAATAAATGTGATTGATCCGGGTTCAATTAATGAAACGATCGATCAAAAAAGAAAAGGCTGTATCGCCTGCTGTTATTGTTGAACGGCACCCGATCTGTCTTTCGCCTTTTCAGGTTCAGCTCCTGGCTTGGAAAAAGTAAAAAAAAAATTGACGTTGGCATTGTATGTTAGCCGAATATTGTTGCTCTCAGCTATGAATATTTTGCTCCCCGTATTCTGCCGACGCCGTATGTTATTAAGAAACGCTCCATCAAGGTCTGCGCGGAGTATACGTATTTTTAATTTTTCTGCACACGGGGGTGATAGTCAATTATTATAAATTCAAGAACCGAATTTGAAACAGGTCGTTAAAAATATTTTTATTATCCTGAATGCACCCGAAAAAAGAAAATTTTGCTTACTGGCAATAGCAGATATTATTATAAGCATTCTTGATATTGCTTTTCTAATTGCATTGTTGTATGTAATTAATTTTTACACACAGACCGGCAATGGTACTTCGTTTAAATATTTTTTACTTGAAATATTTAATGCATATCCTCTTTTACTGATAATCTTTTTTTTTATATTTTTTGCGCTAAAAAATGTATCCGGATTTCTTGTTTCAAAAATGCAGTATCGTTTTGTTTATGATGTTGCTTCAAGAATATCTCGTGAGAATTTATCGCAATATCTCAATGGTAACTACACCAACTATGTAAACATTGATTCTTCCATCGCCAACCGGAAGATAAGCCAGGAACCGATTGAGTTTGCGCACTATGTATTGAATGGTGTCCAACAGGTATTCAGCCAGTCTGTCCTCATTTTGATTACCATTACAGCGGTAGTTATTTTTAACCCTTTGTTTTTTCCATTGCTGGTATTAATGCTGGCGCCGCCTGTTTTTTTAATCGGATTTCTAATGAAACGTAAACTGAATGCTTCCGGCGTGCACGGTAAAAAGACAGGTGAACAAACCATTCAGCATTTGCAGGAGGCACTGTCGGGCTACGTTGAAAGCAATGTGTATAAAAAGAATGATTTTTTTATTGACCGGTATCATCGTTTGCAGGTACGTCTTAACCAATACTTGTCCGGCAGGCTGATCATTCAAAACATGCCGCCACGGCTAATTGAAGTGTTTGCTGTCTTTGGTTTATTGATATTGGTATTGGTACATTTTTTTACGTTACGCAGTAATTCAATTCCGCTGGTAACAATAGGCGCACTGATGGTAGCCGCGTATAAAATAATCCCTGGTATTGTTAAGATTACCAATATCGCAGGCCAGGTTAAGACCTATTCATTTGCTGCTGCTGACCTGGCAGCAATTCCGCATTTGGAAGTAATAGATGATTATAGTAACACGCCCATTGAGAGTATTATATTTGAAAATGTATGTTTTAATTATGCTGATAAAAATGCGCTCTCATCATTTTCACTTTCCATGCAGAAAGGAGATTTTGCCGTTGTATCAGGCGTTTCAGGAAAAGGAAAAACAACGTTTGTAAATCTGTTACTTGGATTTTTGACACCATCTTCGGGTAAAATATTTATAAATGGAGCGGTTACTGAGGTGGAAACAAGGCAGCTTTTTTGGAACCGGTTAGCATACATAAAACAGCAGGCTTTTTTTCTGCATGCGTCCATTATCGAAAATATAACATTGCAGGAAAGTAATTACGATGAAACAAAAATTAAAAAAATAATAGCCATTACGGGTGTTGATAAAATCGTATGCACACTTCCACAGTCGCTGGATACAATCATAACTGAAAATGGAAAAAATTTCAGTGGTGGCCAACGACAAAGAATCATTTGTGCCAGGGCATTGTATACAGACGCTGATTTACTTGTTTTGGATGAGCCTTTTAATGAACTGGATGAACTATCAGAAATAGATATGCTGAAAGAATTGCAAAAAATTGCTGCTGATGGAAAAATGATCATCCTGATTACACATAACAAGGCAGCTATTCCATTTGGAAATAGGAAAATTTTGCTGGATGAACAGTGATAATAAAACGCTTATTGTACTTACGCCTGGTTTCCCTGCAAATGAAGCAGACAGCACCTGCCTGCCATTTCCACAACTATTTGTAAAAACATTTAAGCAATTAAATCCTTCGGTAAAAATTATTGTAGTGGCTTTTCAATATCCATTTGCAATATCAGACTATGAATGGAATGGCGTAGCCGTGATAGCCTTCAACGGAAGAAACAGAGGGAAGATTAATAGGTTGCTGCTATGGAAAACGATATGGAAGAAGTTAAGCGCAATTATCAAAGAAAATAATGTAGCAGGCATTTTAAATTTTTGGCTGGGCGAATGCGGATTAATTGGAAAATGGGCAGCCAAAAAACATACAGTGAAATCATTTACCTGGTTATTGGGGCAAGATGCAAGAAAGAACAATCATTATTTCCCACTTATCAAACCAACTGCCCATAGCCTTATTGCATTGTCGGATTTTATAGCAGCGGAGTTTAATAGAAATTATGGAATAATGCCCGCAAATATTATTCCGCCTGGTATCGACGCAACAGAATTCGGACTGTATGGTCCGGAAAGAGATATTGACATCCTGGGTTCAGGTTCATTGATATCGTTGAAACAATATCCAATATTTATTAAAACGGTTAGGCATCTTGTGAAAAAGCATCCGAATATTAAAACAATCATTTGCGGAAAAGGTGCTCAGGGAAAATATTTGCAACAATTAATTGAAGATGCAGGTTTACAAAAAAATGTTGAATTGTGCGGAGAAGTAAATCATGACGCTGTACTTAAACTGATGCAACGGTCAAAAATTTTTTTGCATCCATCTTCGTATGAAGGATTTGCCACGGTTATTAATGAAGCTTTATGTGCTGGTGCGCACGTGATTTCTTTTTGTAAACCTATGCAGGCTGTTTTCATACATCAGCATATCGTACAATCAGAAGATGAAATGGCCGAAAAGGCGAATGAATTACTGGCTGATAATAATCTTAATCATGACAGCGTGATTACATTTCCCATTGAGACCACCTGCCGGAAAATATCAGCGTTGTTTGGAATATAGTTCTTTGCAAAGGCTGATAATATCTGCAGCAATATTTTTAAAGCTGAGATGCTCCCGAAAATAATTTTCAACTTTAGATCTGTACGCTTCAATATTTACATTGACCAGGTTTTTTAAAAGCGCTGCCAAACCAATTGCATCGCCTGGTGAATATAGAAATCCATAATCACCGTTATGGGTCATTTTTACAAAGGATGGAATTGAAGTAACTACCGGGATACAGCCACATGCCATGGCTTCCAGTACAGCATAGCCTGCTGCTTCCGAATGACTACCAGAAATATAAAAATTTGCAGCACTATACCAGTAAGCTAAATCTTTATTATCAATCTTACCAATCAATTTTACTGCCTGCCCAAGTCTTTTATTTTGTGAAATTATTTTTTTAATATCGCCCAGCAATTCTTCATCCTGGTAAATCATATAGAGCCTTGCATCTGGCTGCTGGCGGGCATATTGATCAAAAGCCGCAAGTACCGTAAATGGATCTTTGCCTTTAATCAGTCTTCCTACCCACAGAAAATTATACATACCTGTAACACCGGTAATTGCCTGGCTTTTTAATAGTTCCTGCCTGCTAAAATTTGTTGATGCTTCTAATATTTCGACACATTTGCCAGGGTCTTTTATAACTACATTCTTCCATTCAGCCGCATTGTTGAATGAAGTGAACAGATATGAATCAATATACTGGTCAGCAAATTTTTGAAAAAGGCCTTTTATTCCTCTGAAAGGATTTTCACCATGATGACGAACGATAAACTTGCATCTTTTTCCAACAGAAAACTTTAGAAAAATAAGTTGCAAAGGAA
>JBDUAY010000087.1:0-15980 GCA_040004415.1 Bacteroidota bacterium
CTGTGCAAATGCAGGTGCCGTTGAAAAATGCTGAAGTGCCTCTGCAGTATTCGGGATAAAAAAAACCGGTGAAATGCCTGAACCGTTTGCAGGGTGATACAGGCAGGTGTGGACACCCTTGATTTAACAGATTGTAAGTTTTGAGCAATAATAAAAAAATAAAATATTATTTATTAAACGACGTGATTGTAATCTGCCGTATAATAGTCAAAAGAATAAACCGCATTTTTTTTAGCGTGTTGTTGGCGGCGGGATTTGCTTAAATTTTCTATCATGATAAATAAAAAAATTGTATGCCTTGCTGTAGACGATGAGCCACCCGCGCTGGAAGTAATCAAAACGCATATTTCATGTGTACCTTCCCTTGAATTGGCCGCTTCCTGCATTAATGCTGTAGAAGCGCTTAGCATATTGGGACAGAATAATATTGACTTGTTGTTCCTGGATATACAAATGCCGCAAATATTGGGAACTGATTTTGTGCGCACACTAAAGAACCCGCCCAGGGTTATTTTCACGACAGCGTTTAGAAAATTTGCGGTGGAAGGATTTGAACTGGATGCGGTTGATTATTTATTAAAACCCATTTCTTTTGAACGCTTCTTAAAAGCGGTAAATAAGGTAATGGAAAGCAGCGTGAAAAATAATAACAGGAATGAAGAACATAAACCGGCAGCGCCTGAAAATAAAAATGAGTACAACGATCAGTACATCCATTTCAGGTCCGATAGAAAAGTATTGAAAATTGCACTGAATGATATTTTATATATTGAAAGTCTGAAAGATTATATTAAAGTAGTTACTACAAACAGGACAATCGTCACCAAGCAATCTATTTCATCGCTGGAAGAAATGTTACCCAAAAATTCATTCACCCGTATTCACCGTTCATATATTGTTTCATTAAATAAGATAGACTCTTATACCGCAGAATTGATAGAAGTGGCCAGGCAAGAATTGCCGGTAAGCAGAATGTACCGGCATGAACTGGCAAAGATTTTGAAAATTGAATAAAGCAGCGTTTATTAAATAAGATTCAGCAGTCTTCTTAAACCAGGCATGCATTATAACTAATTTGTCTTATGGGCACTTCTTTAATTGTTTTTCAGAAAAAATATTTCAAGGCGCTTGCATTAGATGCATTGTTATTACTATGCCTGCTCCCGTTTGCCTCTGCCCAAAATAAAACAGTAACCGGGAAAGTTACTGATAGCAGAGACGGTTTGGCACTACGCGGTGCTTCAATAACAGTTAAAAAATTTTCTACTGGTACTGAAACAGATAGCAATGGTAATTTCAGTCTCACGATGCCATTGGCCGTTAAGACTGTAATGATTTCAGCCACCGGATTTTCTTCACGGGAGATTTCTGTTGCCGGCAACAATAATACGAACATACAAGCTGTGCTGAACTTTTCTTATGCCATGCTTAATGAAGTGGTGTTGGTAGGATACGGCGTCTCGCAAAGAAAAGATATTACCGGCGCCATCACCCACGCCGTTCCAAAAGAATTTAATAGCGGTGTTATAACAAATCCTTTGCAACAAATACAGGGTAAAATTGCGGGCCTTGTTATTACACAACCCGGTGGCGACCCCAACAGCGATATCATAGTAAGGTTGCGTGGTGCCACATCAATAGAAGGCCAACCGCCGTTGCTGGTAATTGATGGCGTTGCTATTGATGATTTCTATAAATCCATCACAACGCTAAACCCGGCGGATATTGAATCGTTTGATATATTAAAGGATGCTTCTGCCGCAGCCATTTATGGATCAAGAGGTGCCAATGGTGTAATACTGGTTGCAACAAAAAAAGGAAAGCCCGGAAAAACCGCAATAGATTATAATGGATTTGTGGCCGCGGAAACAATATCCAAAGAAATAAAAGTACTGGATGCAGCACAATGGCGCAAAGCCACAGGCGACAGTTCGGCGCTTGATAAGCACGGCAATACAGACTGGCAAAAAGCTATTGCACAAACGGGTATTTCGCATAGTCATACAATGGGCATCAGCGGCGGCAGTAATGAAATGAATTATCGCGGTTCAATAAGTTATACCAAACAACAGGGTGTAATCATTAATACCAGTAAAGAGGTAATAACTGCACGGTTAAATGTTAACCAGAAAAGCTTGCAAAACAAATTGGAAATAAATTATGGCATCAATGCCTCGGTAGTCAACCGCGCATTGCTTCCATATCAAAGTTCTACCAGCCAGTCGCGCAATGGCGGCGGCGATTTATTTTTCTCTCACGCGCTGGCCACTATTCCTGTTGTGCCAATCTATAATCCAGACGGATCTTTTTACCAGGGTTCCGATCTGAGCATTCAAACACCTGTGTATACATTGAAGCAGAAATACAGCAGCAAAAGAGAAAATTTTTTCCAGGGTGCCGTAAAAGCAGATTATGAATTATTCAAAGGATTAAAAGCAGGTGCATCCGGTGCATTATCAAGGGGAAATGATGTGTATGATTTTTTTTCTGCTGCTGTTCCTGGAACCAATCAAACATCTGTTGCTGCTAAAGCTAATGATAATAAGCAGGATTTTTCTGGAGACCTTCATGCAAACTTTCACAAAAAATATGGAAAGCACAATATTGATATAACGGGTGTATATGAATACAATAAATTTATTAATGATGGTTTTAGTGTACTTGCAAGCGGTTACCTCATTCCTGAATTGCTGAACAATAACATGGGTGCAGCAACCCAGGTGCTTGCCAGCAATATTCCTTCCTATAAAAATGAAACAAGGTTGATCTCTTTCCTCGGCAGGGCAGTGTACAATTATAACGACCAATATATTATTACGGCCAATATACGCAGGGATGGTTCTTCCAAGTTCGGTCCCAATCATAGCTGGGGAAATTTTCCTTCTGTTTCTGTTGCGTGGCGCGTCAACGAAGCATTCTTTTTTAAAAATATTGCATGGCTCAATAACCTCAAGCTACGCGTGAGTTATGGATTAACGGGCAACCAGGAAAATCTTGCGCCTTATCCGTATCAATTATTGTACGGTCCTTTAACGCCTTACCTGTATAACGGGCAATTCTTGCAGAGTTATGGTATTGTTCAGCAGGATAATCCTGATCTGAAATGGGAAGTAAGAAAATCTTTTAACCTGGGCGCTGATTTCTCCATTTTTAATGACAGGGTAAATGGAACGATTGACATTTTTAATGACAGAACGAACGATATGTTGTACCAGTATAATCTTTCGCAGCCTCCGTTTCTGTTCAATACAGTAACAGCTAATGCAGCCAATGCAATCAATGGTAGCGTTGAAGTAGCCATTAATGCATCGGTTATCAGAAATAAAAAATTTCAATGGAACGTTTCATTTAATCTTGCTACCCTTAAAAGCCGTATCACTAATCTCTCAGGCAAGTTTGAAGGAGCGGTTCTTGCACTAACCGGCGACGAGCAGCACTATGGCTATGCTCAGGGAAGCGGGTATAGTGGAGCATATATTTCTCAACTGAAAGCCGGTTATGCTGCAGGTGTTTTCTGGATACCACAATATGCAGGTTTGGATGCCAGCGGACATGAGCTGTATAAGAATTATGATCTAAACGGCAAACTCACGGGTATTTCTAACAGCTACACAGACCAGGACAGGATTTTTATAGATCCAAGCCCGCATTTTACCTGGGGCTTTACGAATACTTTTACCCTCGGTAATTTTGACGGCAACATTTTCTTCCGGGGTGTGCAGGGGCAAAAAATATTCGCAAATACGCTAATGTCGATGGGAGCTGTTGGGTATCTTCCGGGTTCTAACGTGACGGAGAAGGCATTAACCAGCGGATTTAACTACCAGCCGCAACCAACTGATTACTGGCTAAAAGATGGTTCATACACGCGCCTGGAAAATCTTACGGTAGGCTATCATTTCAAAAAAATAAGAGGCATTAGTAATCTCAGGCTGTATTTATCAGGGTCCAATCTTTTTGTGATCACAAAGTATGATGGTATCGATCCTGAAATAAGCACCGATGGAACACAGCGGTACATCGACAACAATTACTATCCTAAAACAAGGGGTTTTGTATTGGGTGCAAACCTGGTGTTTTAACGCGTGAGATCAAGAACACAATAATAATATGTACTTCAAACGCAGTAATATGAAAAGGTTTATTATATTTTTTGTGTCCGGAATGTTTTTCTTGTGGTCCGTTAATTCTTGTACAAAGCTTAGAACAAATATCTATGATCGGGTGCCCGTATTAAATTTCTGGAGGACCACCGATGAAATTGCCGCCGGCGTTGCACCTGTGTATGCCAATCTCAGGAATGGTATTGACATGTTTCAAACCTACCCGTTGCTTGAATGCAGTACCGATGAAGTAATTGTTCCTGTACGCGGAAAGGATTGGGATGATCGAAGCATGTGGGAGCCATTGTGGAAGCATACCTGGACGCCTGCTCATAGCGACCTTGAATTCTTCTGGTCGTATGTCTATACAGGGTCATCATCAGTCAACGCTATTTTGAAAGCAGTTAATGATATTACTCCGCGACCGGCAAATTTATTTTCAATACAGGCAGAGTTAAAGACGGTGCGTGCCTATTACTATTTCCAGGCCCTTGATCTTTTTGGAAATGTTCCTGTTGATACATCGTATGTTCTTAGCGGCTCAAAACAGGATACTACCATTGAACGGCCGGCTGTCTTTGCTTTTGTTGAAAAAGAAATAAAGAACAATATTTCTCTGTTATCTAAGGAGGTTAATCAAAAAACATACGGACGGGCTACCCAATGGTTTGCATACGCGCTGCTGGCAAAATTATATGTAAATGCAAAAGTCTATAGTGGCATGACCCGGTGGACGGATTGCATAAATGCATGCGATTCAGTATTGTTGTCTGGTAATTATATGCTGGAACCCAATTTTTTTGACAACTTCAGTATTGCAAATGATAAATCCCGTGAAAACATTTTTGCAATTCCGTTCGACCATGTTGCGGGTTTGAATGGTTTCTGGATACAGGCTGCATCGCTGCATTATGATAGCTGGAAAAGTTTTGGCCTTGATGGCGGTGGAGCTAATGGCTTTTGCAGCACAAAGGAATACCTGGATATTTTTAACCAGAATGATATAAGGAGAAATACATTTCTTGTTGGCCAGCAGTATATAAACGAAAACCAATACGCAAATCAATCCGGTAGTTCAGATACTTTATTTGATAGTGATAGTAATTTGCCACTGTTTTTTGATCCGGAAATAAACGTTTTTTCATTAACTGGTTCCAAATTGGACATGAAGGGCGCACGTTGCTCAAAATGGGAGTTCAATAAGACAGGCGGCGGGTTAATGAGCAATGATTTCGCCATCTTCAGGCTGGCGGATATTATTCTTATGAAAGCAGAAGCGCAATTGATGAGTGGAGATATGAATGCTGCATTGGTTACATTGAACAAAAACTACGGGTCAGTTTCAATTCGTTCGCGGGCTCATATGCCAGATTTTACGTCTGCTGAAATGAATACTGATGGTCTGTTGGCAGAAAGGGCACGCGAATTTTCTTGGGAAGGCTGGCGTCGCAACGATATGATACGCCTCGGCCACTTTACAGATGCCCGCATTCCCGAAAAAACAAAAGATCCTGATGATCATTTTAAACTCTATCCAATCCCGGAAGCTGAAATTGAAAAGAACCCTTACTTAAAACAAAACCCGGGTTATCATTAAAGCTGGCGTTGAAAATAGATTAGTGATAAGTAGGTTGATGGTAGTGAATGATCTTAAATTGTTCCCAATTCTTTTTTTGTAAACGCATTTTCTGTGTTGCCTGTATTTAATGTAGTTGCTGGTTCAAACAATAATACAGCAACTTCTTCTGTTGCATTAGGACGATGTTCTACGCCACGCGGTACAATCAAAAATTCTCCTTCATTCAGTTCAACATTTTTATCGCGGAACTCCATTATAAAACTTCCTTTTACCACTAAAAATAATTCATCCTCCTGTTCGTGATGGTGCCATGTAAAAGGTCCTTTAAATTTTACCAGCTTTACATGCTGGCCATTCAGCTCACCGGCAATTTTTGGATCCCAGTAGTCCGCTATCAAAGAAAATTTATCTATAAGGTTTATTTTTTCCATTATAATTATTTAAGCCATTACGGATATCATTTCTAAAACAACTTCGCCCAATTTTGTGTCGCCGTCAATGCTAACATATTTCTGTACATCATTTCTACGCCAACTTTTGGTGAACAGTTTCCAGGCAATATCACCTTCAATAGTAGTTTGTGCAGTAACAGGCAGTATGTTTGCTTTACACAATTCCCAATTTTCTTTTTTAACCAGGAACCAGTCTCCGCCTGCGTCGCCGGTAATGCTTACCTGCACAACCGTATTATCTGCTGCATGGGTATTTCTGTATGTATGGGGCATCGCCATCATAAATGTATCCAGTACAGGATAGTACAATTCTTTGCTCATAATACCGGGTTTACTAACGGCGTCGCGTACCTGCTGTTGATGGTGCCAGCGCTCCGTGTAGTCCCGGGCTGTGTTAAACCAGTTTAACGAATTGTCTTCTCCTGCCCATGATACGGCAAAATTGGCCTTTGCAAACGGATCCAATAAATTTAACTGCTTATAATATGCTGTACCGGTTGCCTCAAGCAATGCAAGCAAGACTTGCGGACTTGCTCTTTTCATCGCGTGCACCCAGTCGGCATTTATTTGGTTGAGATAACTAATAAGATTGTCATTTGTATCAATATTGCCCGGGGTGTCGCCGGAATAATGATCCCGCATTACAGACAAGCCCCTTATGTTTCCGTCGAGTAAATGCGCGGCAACATCTTTAACGGTCCATAGCCGGGCAACCGTTTGTTTATTCCATTCTTCTGCACTCAGTGAAGAAAGCAATTCAATTAGCTTTCTTTCCAATCCGGCAAATAAATGGACGGTTGGAATGGGGATATTTTGCATAAGAATTCAAAAATACAGCATCTGTTGTATTTTTATCCTTTATGACAGAAGAAGAAAAAATTCAAATGTTTCATAACCGGCTTACAAAAGTGTTCCGGCATATTAGTAAGCACGCCAAACGCCAGTCAATTAGCTGTTACCGTTTCTATGATCGTGATCTGCCGGAGTTTCCGCTTATCATTGATATGTATGAAGACAAAGTATACCTGTCTGAATACAAGGCCCGGCATCATTTAACGGAAGAGCAGCATGAAGCGTGGCTACAAAAAAGCCTGGAGGTAATATCGAAAGTAACACTGGTGCCAGACGATAAAATTTATTTGAAACAGCGTAAACGGAAAGCCGGGAGGCAGGATCAATACCAGAAAACAGGAGAGGAGATGGAGTTTTTTACCGTGCAGGAAAATGGGTTGAAATGTAAAGTAAACCTGTCTGATTATCTTGACACGGGCCTGTTTTTAGATCATCGCATTACGCGTGGAATGGTAAAAGACCAGGCAAAGGATAAAAAAGTATTGAATTTGTTTTGTTATACCGCTTCGTTCTCCATGTATGCAGCGGCGGGTGGTGCTTCATCAGTTATTTCAGTTGATTTATCCAAAACATATTTAAACTGGGCAGAAGATAATTTTAGACTGAATGAACTGCATGATCAAAATAAATATCAATTTGTACATGCCGATGTATTGCAGTACCTGAATGAATTAGCGCCGGATGCTTTTGATATTGTCATTTTGGATCCGCCCACATTCAGCAACAGCAAGCGCATGAAAGATTTTCTCGACATACAGCAGGACCATGTTTCGCTTATGAATAAATGCCTGTTCGTTATGAAACCTGGTGGTGTTTTATATTTCAGTACCAATTACACTAAATTTCAATTGGCAACAGATCAAATACAGGCAGCATCAATAAGTGATATTACCAAAGCCACTACGCCATTTGATTTTGAAGGAAAATTACGCCGCAGTTGTTTCAGGATAATTAAATAATTATTTGTAGAAAATAAAAATGATGCCTTACGAATAGATAAGAAGCTGGCGCACGGCCTTTGCTGCAAACATAAACACTAAGGCACCGAAACACAGAGAAACACCTGGAAATATACCGTACTTCTTTGTACCCGTTTGGCATCCTGGTTAAAATGGTCCCGGAGGGATCCGCCAAAGAGCAAACAGGGTAGTCTCACGCAGCATTGACTGCTACAAAAAAAACAGGAATAAACAGATGTCTATTCCTGCTATACACAATTGATCTAATTATAATTTATCCATTACTTCTTTAGACAAATTTTTCAAATGATCATTTGTTTCTTTTAAATTCATTTGCTTTACTTTTTCTTTTAAGCCGGAGAATTTTGACACCGCGATCGTTTTCAGTGCAAACTTTTTTACTCCAATGTCATCATCATCCAGCAATTTGCTCAATAACATTTCGGTGCCTGGTCTGCTGCTCATATTTCTTAAAGCATGCGTTGCTGCAACGCGCAACACCGGGTTATTACTTTTGGCAGCTGTTTCAACACCTGTAAAAGCGCGGTCATCATTAATATATCCCAAACAACTGATTGCTTTAGTAGCAATGGCCGGGTTTGGATCCTGGGCAAGCTGCGTTAACAGCGGAATATCGTCTTTCGAAAGCTTTGCAACAATAGCCGGATAATCCGGTTCATCCAGGTTAATCAATTTTATCAGTTCATCTTTTGTATGTGGCATAATAGTGAATTTTGATTAGTTTGTAAAAGGGCTTGCTATCATTGTGTTTATTTCAGATGGTATTAGATCCGGTGGTGGATTGGTAATATTATCTGTGCCAAGGCCGGTCATTAAACGGTTATTATCACTTACGTGCACGAGGCCAAGAACATGTCCTACTTCATGACCCAGCGTATACGCGGAGCAATAAGATGCAATCACTGCCATAGGTCTGTTAGTGGGAAAAGAAGCGCACCCGTTCAAAGAACCACCATCATACGTCACTGACCTGCATATATACACAACAACATCCAGGCTTCCTGCATTGTTGCGGAAATTTGATAAAGCAATTTGTTCTGACGATGGATTGCCGCCGGTACAACTCCCGGTATCAATATCATTTAATGGTGCAAGTGCAGCGCTTGATGCATTTAATGTTTCTGTAGAAATAAGGTTCACTGATATTCCTGCTGTTGCATACACTCCGCGCATCTCAGTCAGCATCCGATCTACCGTAAACCTGGTTGGCGGCGTTAATATTTTTATATGCAGGTTTAACGCTACTCCCGGGCCCCAATGACTTCCGTCCCAATATTTGTGAAACATAGCATGATTGGTCCCGCCAACAAATAAATCCAGCCGGTTAGGAGCCCACGACACGGCAGAAATATTAGTTGTTATGATGCCGCCCAAAGACTCCCATCCGCCCCAATTATGTCCGTCCCACCAACGATGATATACGGCGCCGTCTGTTCCTTTTGCAAAAACATCAAGGCGGTTCGGTCCCCATTTAACGGCTTTAGGATCGCTTGTAATAATGCCACCCAAAGATTCCCATCCTCCCCAATGACTTCCATCCCACCAGCGGTGGTACATCGCATTGTCTGTGCCGCGTGCAAATGCGTCAATGCGGTTGGCTCCCCAGCAAACAGCACTGATGTTACTGGTAATAATACCCCCTAAAGATTCCCATCCACCCCAGTTGTGCCCGTCCCACCAGCGGTGATACATAGCTCCGTCAGTTCCTTTCGCAAAAACATCTAAACGGTTTGCGCCCCAGCTGACTGCCTCAGGATCGCTGGTGATAATTCCACCTAAGGATTCCCATCCGCCCCAGTTATGTCCATCCCACCAACGATGGTACATGGCATTGTCTGTACCGCGTGCAAAAAGATCAATGCGGTTTGGTCCCCAGCAAACAGCACTGATATTGCTGGTGATAATTCCACCCAACGATTCCCATCCGCCCCAGTTGTGTCCATCCCACCAGCGATGGTACACGGCGCCATCTGTTCCTTTCGCAAACACATCAATGCGGTTGGGGCCCCAACTTACCGCAACCGGGTCGCTGGTAATAATACCGCCTAAAGATTCCCATCCACCCCAATTGTGTCCATCCCACCAGCGGTGGTACATGGCATTGTCAGTACCACGCGCAAATGAATCTATCCGGTTTGCCGACCAGCAAACAGAAGAAATATTTGACGTAATAATGCCGCCAAGTGACTCCCATTGTAAATTAGCCATAGCGTTAAATTTTTTAAGTTAAAGAATAGGTTCTTTTAAAAGAGAAAATGAGAGAGAGATGATAAAGTTGAACGGTTTATAGCATTATAACAATACCACAAAGTGGTAATATTCATGATCTGCCGCAACACAGTACCCGGTTTTTTAGATGTTTTTTGAAAAATAAAAGTAAAGGCACAAATTATTGCGACAAAATAAAATACCTTACTTAAAATAATTATTATGCGCAGATATAGTACATACGTATTGTTGCCGCTCTTGTTTTTCGTTTCACATATGGCTGGCGCTGCAATTGTTGATACTGCCGATACATATAGTCCGTCAATGAAAAAAAATATCAAAGCAGTTATTATCCGGCCAGATAATTATGCAGATGCAAAAGAACTTCCGGTAGTTTATTTGCTTCATGGTTATAGCGGTAAATATTCAGATTGGATTATCAATGCAAAAGGTTTTGAAAAAACCGCCGACTTATACAACATAATAATCGTTTGCCCAGATGGTGGGTTTGGAAGCTGGTATTGGGATAGCCCGGTTGATGCGAACTTTCAATACGAAACCTATGTGTCTAATGAATTGGTAAGCTGGGTAGATAATAAATATAAAACCATTAAAAACAAAAAAGGCAGGGCCATAACAGGTTTGAGTATGGGGGGCCATGGCGCATTATATCTTGCTTTCCGGCATCAGGATGTATTTGGTGCAGCCGGTAGCATGAGTGGCGGTGTAGACATAAGACCGTTCCCTGCAAACTGGGATATGGCAAAACGATTGGGTGATTACAGCGAACAACCAGAACGTTGGGAAAAGCATACCGTTATCAACATGTTATATTTATTAAAACCGGGTTCATTGTCTTTAATCATTGATTGCGGCACCGAAGATTTTTTTTATAGGGTGAATGAAAATCTTCATCAGCAATTGCTGTTGCGAAATATTCCGCACGATTTTATAACACGTCCGGGTGCCCATAACTGGCAGTATTGGAGTAATTCTGTAGGCTACCAGTTAATGTTCATGCATAATTTTTTTAAGAATGCTGTGGCAGGGTGAACCACCACAGGAATCAGCATTTGCATTAGAAAATAACTGATTGAACAAGTGAATTGCAAGTTCGGGATGCTATATCTTTATAAACTACGCAAAGCGGAAAATGAATGCAATATTTGCACTAAATGCTAACCGGTTAACTGATTTATAATATAGCTTGAATATGACTAAACCTATAAACATGTTCATTGTTTATGCCAGGGAAGACAAGGCTATCAAAAATCGGCTGCTGCTTTACCTGACACCCTTTAAAAATGCTTTTAACCTTGTTTTCTGGCACGATGAGCACATTGATGCTGGTGAAGAGTGGGAGAAAAAAATTATCAGCCGTATTGAAGAAACAGATATTTTTTTGTTGCTGGTTAGTATTGATTTTATCAATTCCGAGTTTATTCGCCAGGTTGAATTTAAAATGGCAATTGAAAGGCATAAGACGGGCAAATCAATTGTGATCCCCATCATTCTAAGACCCTGTCCCTGGGATATTGATTTCCATTTTCCATCATATAAATTTAATCTTCGCGAATTACAGGTATTGCCTGATGAAGGATTACCTGTTTCTGACTGGATCTCCCCGGATCATGCATATGATAATATTTCCCGTCGTATAAGAACGGTTATTGAAAATATTCTTTTAAAAAGCGCGGCACCCGGTGAAGTAAAATATACAAACCTTATATCGGAAGTTGATATTCTTTTCGCGAAAGACGAAATAAACCAGGCGCTCGGTCTTCTCAAAGAATGCGTGAATGATTTTTCCTGGAAACCGGAATTAAACGAAAAACTGACGCAGTATCAGCCTGCAATAAAGAAAAGTGTTTTTAATGATGCAAAAGTTGCCATAACAAAACATCACTACGATGAAGCAAGACTTCTGGTGAACAAATACTTGTCAGTCTACCCTGACAAAGAAGCCGCCGGTTTGCTGGATTCAATTACAAAAGAAGAGAATCACCCAAAAGTGGAACAAACGATTCCGCATGTTTTCGAAGTGAATCAACCAGTCGTAACATTTTCCAAGCCGTTCCCGAATCAAATAAGAATTATCTTTTTTTGCATAACGTCACTATGGATTATCGACATAGTAAGCATGTATAAATATCATTTTACATTACAGGTATTCAAAAATAAATTTTATGATATTGTGGCAATCGATATAACAAGAATTTTTGCTGTACCAGTTGCAGTCTATTTCTTTTTTAATAAGCAAAAAATATCCTGGAGTCTTTTATTGTTATGGTCGTCAGTGATTGTTATATCTCTTATTGATTCTGCTGCATATCAGGGCTGGGGGGTTTTGATGCTGTTGAGTTTGTTATCCTATAATATAATTTCTATTATACTAATGGTTCCTTTGATGGTGGTTTTATTTGTCAATTTAAACAGGCGATCTGTTCGTGACTATTTTGCCATTACAAACAACACATATGAAAAAACATGGTGGTGGGTTTCAGGAATCATTGCCTTTTTAATAATTACATCCCGCCTTAATATTTCTATTTAATTATTAAAAGTATTTTTTTCAAATCTTATCAAATAGGCTTATGAAAAAGGCTTTCTCAAAATGTTTTTAAATTCTTCCAAGGTTGCCTGAATGAAAACTTTCTCCATCCGTTCGTGAAATAAAAAAGCCGTCTCAGACTTTT
This sequence comes from Bacteroidota bacterium, assembly GCA_040004415.1. Classification (GTDB taxonomy): domain Bacteria; phylum Bacteroidota; class Bacteroidia; order Chitinophagales; family Chitinophagaceae; genus JACMLD01. The sequence goes on from JBDUAY010000087.1 coordinate 12,871, forward strand.
GAGACAGCTCCTTATACAAGCGTAATATTTATTTATTAATCCTTCAGGATTTTAAATTCAACCCTTCTGTTTAACTGGCGGCCATCATCTGTTTCATTGCTGGCAACAGGTTTGGTTTCGCCATATCCCTGCGAGACAATCCTGCTTCCGTCTACACCTTTTGAAACAATGTATTCTCTTACGGAAGTGGCCCTGCTCTGGCTCAATTTCAGATTATAATCATCAGAACCTTTACTATCGGTATGTGCGCTCATTTCAATTTCGATGGCTGGGTTATCTTTCAGCAACAGAATAACCCTGTCGAGCTCAACAAAAGACTCGTTGCGCAAGTTTGATTTATCGAAGTCGAAGAATACATTATTCAACCTTACAACCTGTCCTATTTCTATAGGTGCCAGGTACAAGTCTTTATGTATTTCTTTGTGCCCTGCTTTCACCAGTGAATCAAGATTCAAATTTTCTGAGATAGCGAAAAAATGATCTGCCGATGCGCGGATGCTGTAATTTTTATCGAACGGTAATACAATTTTGAATGCGCCATCTGCTGCGCCTGATATCGCATTGCCGACCACTTCGCCATCAGGTAATGTCTGATAAATAAGCGATGCGCTAAGTGGTTGTTTTGTTTTGATATTGTATACATTGCCGCTTACCAGTAATACAGGATTTGGTTTTTCCTTCTCGAGTAATTTCACGCGCACAATATCACTTTCGCCAAACGTATTTAAATTAGTTGTTAAATAAGCATATTCACCGCCGGCATCCAATGTAAAAAAAGCATCCCAGTTTTCTGTATTAATCGGGCTTCCCAGATTTATGGGGTCGCTCCATTTTTGCCAGGAGTTGTCGAGGCGTTTGGTCATCCATATATCATTATCACCAAGACCACCTTCGCGGTTACTACTAAAATACATGGTTACTCCATCGGGCGCCAGGTAGGGCGTCATCTCATTTGTTTCAGGAAAATTTATTTTCTTGCCTAAATTTTTAGGTTCAGTCCAGGTACCATCTTTTGTTAGAAAACAAACATAAATATCATTGTTTGCACTTCCCTGGTCGGGCGACATATAGAGCAGCAATGTCTGGCCGTCGTGGCCCATGGTTGCACCGGATTGATGCCCCCTGTCGTATTTAAAATAATTTTTTATGATCAATGCCTCTGGTTCGCTCCAGTTACCGCGTCGGTTAAGCGTACACATGCTTACACCTTTGCCGTTATACGCGCCATTCATAAACGCACCACGTATCAGGATACGGTTGTTATCAGGAGATATCCAGTAAACGGCATTGTATTGAACCGTATTGAGCGGGTAGCCTAAATGGACGGCCCTGCTCCATTTACCGGTTAAAGTATCTCTTTCTGAGAACCAAATGTCCTGCGAGTTGGGTACGGAACTATATTTTGTATTGCGCGGGTTATTCTCGCAAATGAAAAATAATAAGTTGCCATCTGCAGATACAGTGGGCCGCAGTTCCGGGTAAGCCGTATTAACGTTTTTCCCTAAATTCTCAATTTTAAGAATCGTGCCGGCATTGATGATATTGTCCTTTTGCGCTGTTAAGCCAGCGGTTGAGGTATCATTAGAAGACGCGAATGAATTGATGGAAGGTTGCGCAGCTGCATATTGTACACAGGCTGATAAAATAATGAAGGAGAGTACGGTTTTCAAGGTAATGGATTTGTTCCCAAAATAATAGAAAACATGTATGCGTGCTAATTTTTGGGCGGAAAATTCTGTGAAAGGGCCGGATATTTCGATGAATGGCCACTGGCGAAAAACATAAAAATTTAATGTCCGTGCAGCACAATAATAATTAACTGTACCGATCATTACGCCATGGGTAAGCCGTGTTTGAATAACCACGCTCTTCCCAAAAGCCCAGCTTGTTGCTGCTTAGAAATTCGATCCGGTTTATCCATTTACTGCCTTTCCAGGCATAAAGTTGCGGGGTAATCATTCTTACCGGGCCACCATGCTCTTTAGAAAGCGGTTGTTCCTCAACGGTATGAACCAGCAATACATCAGGCTTCAGCGCTTCTTCAAGTGCAATGTTCGTGGTGTAATCATCATAACCATAACATAAAATATGTGTGGCCGTTTCCTTGGGTTGAGCCAGTGCTGCAAGGTCAAGCAGGCGAACCCCTTTCCAATGGATATTTAATTTAGACCAGGTGGTAACGCAGTGAAAGTCTGAGGTGTCTGTTGTTTGTGGCAATGCCATAAAATCTACCCAGTTTAAGCTAACCGGATTTTCTACCGCGCCATCAATAATCAACTTCCAATCGGTTAAAGAAATAGTTGGCTGCACACCCAAATCAAGTACCGGCCATTTTTTTGTAATGGTTTGTCCAACAGGTAACACCGGCATTCCGTGGTTGTTAAGAATGCCGGAGCCTAAGGGACGCGCGTCAGCAACAGAGGGCGTCTGCTGAATTTTTTCTTCGAAGCGCGCTTTTAATTTCATTCTTGCTTCTACTACCCGTTTTAGTTTCTCTGATTCTTCCATGGTCTAATGTTAACGAATGAAATACAAATATGTGCCAATGTTGCTTTTGAATGAAATGCTATTGTTTAGCGAAATTGCGTGTGCCCAGCCACAACAGGCCATCAATTACTAAGCGGTTTTGTACTTCATTGGCAAATTGAAAAGACAATTCTTTATTGGTTTTGTGTTCATAGTCAATATCATTATGCCCCATATTGAAATAGATCATCTTATAGTATTTATTGGTCCATACAACAGGGTAGTACCCGCTGTGCCATATTTCATACAGCTTGGGGCCGGTGCCCAAAGGGAAACTGGAACTGTCAATGGCCAATAATATTTTAATGGAATCATTTTTACGCAGATCCTTTTCCCAACTGTACCATTCATTGGGCGATGATTTAAATGTATGCGGTAATCGTTTTGTTGCTGGGGTTGAAGAATCTTCTACGCTTAATATTGCAGACGTTGGCCGCCAGGTATTCCCTTTATATTGTCCGGCGCCAATAAAATCATTGTGGTACCAGTTCCAGTTTTGGGGATACGCAGAGGGGGTTAATGCAAACCCGGCAAAATGAAACCCCATCCAGGCGCCGCCATGCTCCATATATTGTTGAAATGCG
>JBDUAY010000088.1:0-15958 GCA_040004415.1 Bacteroidota bacterium
CCGCCTTTTTGTGCATTCGCCGGGTTACTTATTAACGTTACCGCGCTTAATACTATAACACCCAGGATAAGTTTCATCTTTTTCATTTTTCTTCAGTTTAAAAGTTTAAAGTTTGATTCTACAAATTTATAGAAGTATTACAAAATATTTGTACCTCAAACAGGTACGTTTTTGTTTTAACGCGTGTACAGAAGGCATTACAATAATCATTCCGGTAAAATAATGTCATTAACTCCATTCTTCTGCTTCTGCTTTTTCTCTTTGTTTGTATACCCTCGATGAAAGCAAAACACTTGCTTCAAAAAGCGCATACAGGGGAATAGTGACCAGTGTCAGGCTGAATGGATCTGTGGAAGGCGTAATAATAGCAGCAGCTATCAATATTACCACAAAAGCATGCCTGCGGTACTTCTTTAAAAACATTGGGGAAACAATTCCAATCTTTGAGAGAAACATGATCAGCAACGGCATCTGAAAAAGTACACCGATGCCGACAGTTGTCCAGATAAGATTCTCTATATAGTCAGAAAGGGTAGGTAAAAATTGTATTAACGGGCTAAGTGAATAATTTGAATAGAAATTAACCATGAAAGGGGTTAGTACATAATAGCCAAATGCCACACCCATAAAAAACAACACAGATACCCAGAAAATAATACCACGTGTGCGTCTCACCTCTTTATTGCTTAATGCCGGTTTTATAAAGCGCCATAGTTCCCAGAATACATACGGAAACGCCACTATAAAGCCACCCACAAACGCAATCGTGAAAGTAGTCATGAACTGCTCGGTCATGGCATTGCTCTGAAACTTAACAGTAAAATTGCCCAGGCAGAGCACATCGCCCAGGTGCAATTTATGGCCGAGGTTGCATAACACAGAATACGTAACAAAATCGTTTCGCGCAGGCCCAAGCACAATAATACTCACCACTTCTTTGGCGTATACAAATATGATGATAGCGCCCACCACCACCGCCACCACTGAGCGAACTATGTGCCAGCGCAGTGCCTCCAGGTGATCTATAAAAGACATCTCTGCTCCTGTATCGTCTGTTTTTCTTTGAAATAGTGCCATATAAAGAGGTGCAAATTTAGCAGATAAAGGTTAACGTAATGAGCATTTAACAAGCGCTTTTTATATTTTTCTTGTAAACCTGCTGCCAAAGAACGCTTTATATACGGGAAATACCAATATTTAGATAATGAGGAGTGAAAAATTGTGTGAACGATTAATGCACGGGATGTATGACTGCCTGCAGATAAAAGACGATAGAAGAAACGCGGATACCAGTAGACAATCAGGTTAAATCTGCGTGTTTTAAATATGTTGAAATCAGCGGGGTATTTTTCCTCAGGTAAACGAAGATACCAAAGGGCGGCCATATTCGCCCGGACCTAACGGCTCAACGATAAACTTATTTCAATACTTTCATTCTCACCATTTCTATCCTGGTATCGCTTACGCTGATAACATCAAATTCATAATCGCCAACAATGATTCTTTCTTTTACACGGGGAATTTTTTCGTGTTGAGAAATAATATAGCCTGAAAGTGTTTCCGCTTCATCTGAAGGTAACTCAAAATTATATTTCTCATTCAGGTAATCCAGTTCCAGCCTGCCTGAAAAAAGAAATTCGTCTTCCGAGATTTTCTTTTCTTCAAACTCTTCTGTATCGTACTCATCGCGTATCTCACCGAAAATTTCTTCCAGTAGATCTTCCATCGTTACAATTCCGGCCGTGCCGCCAAACTCATCTACCACCCAGGCAATGCTTTTTCTTTCTTTGGAAAACTTATTAATGAGATCGGTTGCACTCATACTTTCCGGTACTGCGGGTATGGATAATAATATTTCTCCTATTGCAGCAGGCTGTTTAAATAAATCAAGCTGATGAATATAACCAAGAATGTGATCAATATTGTTCTCGTACACCAGCAATTTACTTAACTGCGTACCTACAAATTTCTTCCTGGCTGTTTCAATATCGGCACTAATTTCAATACCTGTAATTTCTTTTCTTGGAATTAAGCACTGGCGGATTTTTACATTTGGCAGGGAGAGTGCATTTTCAAATAATTCTGTATTTAAATCTTTGGACGAATCTTCGCCGGGTTCATGATTCTGGTGAAAAAAATGCTCCAGGTCAGAACGCGTAAAGGCATCCTTGGTTTCATCAACCCGAACATTAAAAAGATATTTTAAAATCCATGCAGAGAGCGATACAAAAAAGCTGGCAACCGGGTGAAAAAACTGGTAAAAGAAGTTAACCATTTTGCTGATAAATGGATTCAGCAATAATTCACTTTTGGAACGCCAGATGGCCCGTGGTATAAATTCTCCTATTACAAGAATGATAAGGGTAGATGCCAGTGTTTCAAAAAATAAACGTAGAAAATTTACATATGCAGCCGGGGCGTGCCAATGGTTTATCAGCCAGTCCCAGAGCGGAGAAAGCATTTCACCCACCAGTAAACCATAAATAACCAGGCAGATATTAAATCCTATCAGTGTGGTGCCTAAAAATTTTGCTGGTGCTGCTATCATACGGGAAAGCAGGATACTGCTGCTTTTGCCCTGTTTTTTTTTAAGTTCGATGGTGAGCCGGTTTACATTCACAAATGCAATTTGAATCCCGGTAAAAAAACCAATGAGTATGATAGAAAGTACAATCCCTATAACCGTATTCAGGTTGATATACATAGTACGAATGTAACTAAAAAAAATTATGGCTGCATGCAGACAACGACTACTTTACGCCAAGGAAATTCCGTACCAGGTCTGCGGCCCGGGTACATGCATTTTCGAAGTTGTCATTTACAATAACCTGGTCGAACTGGTGTTTAAAAGATATTTCATAAGACGCCTTGTTAACCCTCGCCTGCAGGCTTTCGGATGTTTCTGTGCCGCGGCCCTGCAACCTGCGCTTTAATTCGTCAACAGAAGGCGGTTCAATAAAAATAGAAAGACAGCTGCCCTTGTATTGTTGCTGTACATGGATGGCTCCTTTTACGTCGATATCAAGAACCGGCACCTGGTCATTATTCCAAATGCGCGCCAGTTCCTTTTTAAGGGTACCATAATACTTGCCCTCATACACCATTTCCCACTCTAAAAATTCGTTTTCCTGTATTTTATGCTGGAAAGATTGGGTGCTGATAAAATAATAGTCTACGCCATCCTTTTCTTCACCCCGCGCATTGCGGGTAGCGGCAGAAACAGAGAAGGCCAGTTGCGGAAACTGCTCTAAAAGATGCCTGGTAACAGATGTTTTGCCTGCCCCGGACGGCGCTGTTATGATAATTAGTTTGTTTACTGTATTCATATAAGAATCGGATTAAGCATCCAGACGTTTTATACCGGCCCCTAATTTTTTTAAACGTTCATCGATGTACTGGTAACCCCGGTCTATTTGTTCTATATTTTGTATGATGCTTTTGCCTTCTGCACTGAGGGCTGCAATTAACAATGCAACGCCGGCGCGTATATCGGGGCTGCTCATTGTTATGCCGCGCAGATGCTGTTCCCTGGCCAGGCCGATAACGGCCGCCCGGTGCGGATCGCACAAAATAATCTGCGCGCCCATATCAATCAGTTTGTCTGTAAAAAATAAGCGGCTTTCAAACATTTTTTGATGTACCAGTATTGAACCCCGCGCCTGGGTGGCAACCACTAAAACAATGCTCAGCAAATCTGGTGTAAAGCCCGGCCATGGATGATCGTATATAGTGAGTACAGAACCATCCAGGAACGTTTGAATTTCATAAATTTCCTGCGCCGGAATATGTATGTCATCGCCATTAAAATCCATAGCAATGCCCAGCTGTTTAAATTTATCGGGAATTACGCCCAGGTGTTCAATACCCGCATTTTTTATAGTGATATCACTTTGCGTCATGGCTGCCAGGCCGATAAATGATCCTACTTCAATCATATCCGGCAGCATGCGGTGTTCTGTACCGCCCAGGTATGCTACGCCGTCAATAATAATCATATTGCTGCCAATGCCGCTGATGCGTGCACCCATACGGTTAAGCATTTTGCATAATTGTTGTACGTAAGGCTCGCAGGCAGCATTGTAAATGGTGGTGGTACCTTTTGCCATGGAAGCGGCCATAATAATATTGGCAGTGCCGGTTACAGATGGCTCATCTAATAATATATAGGCGCCTTTTAATTTACTGCCATCAAGGTGAGAAAGATTTTCTTCCCGGTTATAATTAAATGCTACGCCCAGTTTTTCAAAGCCAATGATATGTGTATCCAGCCGCCTTCTTCCAATTTTATCCCCGCCTGGTTTTGATATAAACGCTTTTTTAAAACGGGCCAGCATGGATCCGGCAAGCATTACAGATCCCCTTAAACGGCCGCTTTTCTGTTTATATTCTTCACTTTGCAAATAATCAATATTTACGTTGTCTGCCTGGAAAGTGCAGGTATCGCGTTGAAGGCGTTCTGTTTTTACACCCATGTCTCCCAATAGTTCAATTAGCAGGTTTACATCTACAATATCGGGTATATTGGAAACCGTAATTTTTTCAGGCGTTAATAATACCGCGCTGATAATTTGCAGCGCTTCATTTTTCGCGCCCTGCGGCGTAATTTCTCCCTGCAATTTTTTCCCGCCGGTTACTTCAAAAACGCTCATGTTTCAGGTTGGTTGATTGAGATGCAAAGTAAAAACAAAAAGTATTTCTGTAAACTATCAAAAAAGAAAAAGGCTGACCATGTACTGATCAACCTTTTAAATTTTAAAACGATCAACTCACTGATCAATTGAATCGCTTGCGGTTGTTATTAAATTTGCCGCCATTATTTTGATTGCTGCCACCATTATTGCGGTTATCCCTTCTTTCTCCATTGCCACCGCCATTTCCGCCACGGTTATCTCTTCTTTCTCCACCACCGCCACTTCTTGGCTGAAATTTAGGATTGTTGCGTTTGCCGCGGTAATCACCGTATCCACCGCCACCACTGCGGTTGTCGCGGCCTTCATTTGCCCGGTACGCTTTTACGTATGGCGTATTGGTAAATTCAAGCTGGCCCTGTGTAATGCTTGTCAGTTCACTTTGAATTGCATCATCATGTACCTGTTCTTTATGCCAATTATTATAGGCCAGTTTCATGTAATAGGCAACTGCATTTGCGAAGCCAAGTTTCTTTTCAGGATTTTCTTCCTTTAGTGCTTTATTAATAACCACTTCCAGATTTTTACCCAAATGAGAAAACTTAGGGTAACGTTTAGGATAACGGAGCGGCTTTGGTTTAGATTTTAATGTTTCTCTTGTAGGAATAGGGTAAGGTGATTCAACATCCAGGGAAAAATCTGCAATCAAAAAAAGATGATCCCATAATTTATGCCTGAAGTCTTCTACATTTTTTAGATGCGGATTTAAAAAACCCATGAGTTCAATCATAGCGTGGGCATTTTTTTGCCGCTTGTCTTTATCTTCAATGGTAAGCAGGTATTCTACCATTTTTTGAATATGGCGCCCGTACTCACGCATAATAAGATGATTTCTCGTGGTATTGTATTCCATCAGCGCTGAAAGATTTGCCAAAGTTTTTGTTTTATAGCTTGAATTGTATAACCGTAAAAAACGCTGTAATGCATCAAATTTATAAGAAAGATGCACTATGAATATTCCTGAATGGCAGATGCAGCATTAAATATTCCGGCACACAGAAGCCCGTGTTAAATATGAATTTGCTCCTTTTGCCCGGAGCATTCCGTATCAAAAGTAACAAACTAACGGCAAGCATTCAAAAATGTTGTCATAAAAAGAAAAGCTACCGTTTTGGCGGTAGCTTTTATATAACGCTATTTTATATTTTTAGCCATATTATCAGTACCGGAATGTTACCTGATAACAGCTCTTATTATCTGCTGCTCCCTGGTAGCGGTATTGGTAACACGGGTAAAGTACATACCGGGTGCTGGTTTATTGGTCCAGTTTACCGGTATGGTATTGCTGTTTGTTAACTTAACTTTTTTATTAAATATCACCTGGCCGGCAGTGTTTACAAGGTCCACAGAATAGTCACCGGTCAGTAAGTGGTCAAAAGTAAGCGACAGGCCATTTACGGCAGGATTAGGGTGAATTGAAATACCTGTAGTCGTTTTATCATTCAAATTAATTTTTTGAATGGGAGAATAGCCGGTTTTATCATTAATGCTGGTTTGTTTAATTCTGAAATATACATACCCGCTGCTGTTTCCATTCAATGTATAGTTGTAATCATATGTGTTTGTATTATTATTGGCGGCTATTTGCGCAACAGAAATAAATTCTTTACCATCAATACTGTATTCAATGTCATAATGGTCAGTTTCTGCAGCATTTTGTGCATCCCATTTTAAAACAATATTGTTATATTTTTTATTTGCGGTAAAGTTTTGCAAATTACTGGCAAGTAACACTACCGGGCAATAGTAGTAAGTGAGACTCATCGTTCCACCAATAGTTGTTGATACGGCAGATTTATAGTTTGAACCACCATCCAGCGTAATCATTCCCCCATTGATAGCAAATGTGAAAGGAACCGTTCCAACACCTAAATAAGCTCCGTTGGCACCTGTAGAACCAGTCCCGATAGGGTTGGTAATAATATTGGCAGGGCCGTACGTGATGGTGTCACCCGGCGAACCATACTGGGCAAGGGTATCGTATCCATATGTTTGGGTGAATGGATGGCTGATAAGAATACCCGGACCAGAGATCTTTGTTGAAAGCGATAATAAAAAAAGGAAGGCAGTAGAATCAGGGCCAGTGTTGCGCGCACCAGTATAAGAAATACCAGTTACGGTATCAGCAAAAGAAACACAGCTTAGTGTTCCAATTGAAGGATTGAACTGCTGAAAGTTGAAACTTAATGTGCTCACCGTAGTGGGCGGTATTGTAATCGTTTGGACAATAGGCGTAGCCGGCACACCAGCCGAACATAAACATTGCGCATCAAGTTTTGCAGGAAGATATAATTGTAAAGTGAAAAAAAGTAATAGAATAGAAACCTTTGTGTAGATGTTTTTCATAGAGTAGTATTTGGATGATCGGATAACTGGATTACAATTCAAAAGTATAGCAAACATTATGCCCGCGCAAAGTGTTTGTACCTGTTTTTATTTACCGTAATTTCCGCATTTAATGGGATGATCGTTTATAACGTATTTATAACCAGTATGCCTTAACAGCAGGGATAGCGTAATTTTACTGTTTTATCGTGTATGAAAATAGCAATAGATTTCAGAATTACGTACAAAAACGATAAGGCACTAAGTGTGTTTACCAGGGAATTCTGGGAGGATATGGCCATCATCAAGCCAGGCCATGAATTTTTGTTCATAACAGATCAGGATAAACCCGCTGATCATCTGCCCAAAAACATACATATTCGAAAATTGACGGGAAGCAGTATTAAATGGCTCCATCAAAAAAAATTAAAAAACGCACTTGCTGAATGGAATGCAAACTTCTTTATAACGGTGCAGGACAATGGCTTCCTGGTCAATCATTCCCTCAATAAAAAAAACACCAGCAAAAAAGAAATGCCGGCTGATGAAAAAATAGTTTTCATTTATAACGCTGCAGTGCAAACGAAAAATAGAATTTTGCCAGAACCGGTTATATCAGCTATAAAACCCGTTTGCAGCACAGTTATTACTTCCTTATCCTGGGCAGAAGCCGAAAGCATTAAAACGCAATATACCGGAGATCGATCTTTTTTCTTATTTGTTGGTAACATCAGCGGGGAGCACTTACTGATCGATCTGTTAAAAGCTTTTTCGACATTTAAAAAATGGCAACAATCAAATATGCAACTTGTAATTGCCGGGTATACCACTGCATGGGCACAAGTATTTGAAGAGAAATTGCAGACATACAAATACAAAAGCGATGTGGTGATAATAAAAAATACGACCAGTACAATAATTTCAAAATTGTTGGCAGCGTCTTATGCAACGCTGTATCCCGGCGCTGAAAATACTTTCCCACTTGGGTTGCTTTGGGCCGTGCAATCTAATAAAGCCATTATCGCCACAGATAATTATAGTAACCGGCAAATAACGGAAACAGCTGAATGGGTTGATAAAAACAATACAGCAGAAGGCTTCGCAAAAGCCATGATCTTATTATACAAAGATGAAAAACACCAGCAATTGCTGGTACAACAAACGGTGGAAGCGGCCAAACAATTTAATCGCCCGCGTATGCTGGAAGAAGTTTGGGCGTGCATTGAAAAATGAAAGACCAATCCGCTTACCTTTACCATTTATATTTAAAAGCATGATGCAATCAACCATAACAATCGATGTAGTGTTAGACAATGATAAAGTTCCGCAGCATATTAACTGGAAAGCCAGTGACAGTACGGCAGACATGGTACAAAAATCCAAAGCGATGATGCTTTCTTTTTGGGACGGAGCAGATAAAACTGCTTTACGTATTGACTTATGGACAAAAGAAATGATGGTAGATGAAATGGCGGAATTTTATTACCAGACGATGATGGGTATGGCGGATGCTTTTAAACGCGCTACTAAAAATGACGAACTGGTAACCGAAATGAAAACTTTTGCACAGGGATTTTATAAAAAATTTCGTGATCAGCAATTGAAGGAAAATAAATTATAAGTAAATAAATAAAACTGTTAATATGAGTCTGGAACAAAAAGTAATGGCAGATATGAAAGATGCCATGAAAGCCAAAGATGAAGCAGGTTTGCGCGGGTTAAGGGCAATAAAAGCAGCCATTATAATAGCGAAGACTGCTGAAGGTGCCAGCGGCGAACTAAAAGAAGAGGATGAACCTAAACTATTGCAGAAGCTGGTCAAGCAGCGCAAAGATTCACTGCAGATTTATCAGCAGCAAAACCGCCCAGACCTTGCTAAAAAAGAAGAAGAAGAAATAGCCGTGATAGAGAAATTTTTGCCCAAACAATTAGATGAAGTGGCATTGAAAGAAATACTGGCCAAGATAATTACAGAAACAGGCGCCAGTTCTGTGGCAGACATGGGTAAAGTAATGGGTATTGCAAGTAAACAACTGGCCGGCCAGGCGGATGGCAAAACAATAGGGGCAGCAGTAAAAGAATTGCTGGCCAGGTAAACCATACATGCTGATTGACATTATATTTATTGTATTACTGGCCATCGCCACGTATAAAGGATATACCAAAGGCTTTATCATAGCCGTGTTTTCGGTACTGGCGCTTATTATTGGGTTGGCAGCCGCTATGAAGTTATCTGTGGTTACCGCTTCCTGGCTTAAAAATGCGGTTCATATTGCGGCCAAATGGTTGCCGGTATTTGCCTTTGCAATTGTTTTTTTATTAGTTGTGTTGCTGGTGAGAATTGGTGGCAAAGCACTGGAAAAAACAGCTGAAATTGCATTCATGGGGTGGATAAACAAGCTGGCCGGTATTCTCTTGTACATAACATTGTACACCATCATTCTGAGTGTATTGCTTTTTTATGCCGAAAAAGTAAATATGTTAACCCCGGAAACGATTGCATCTTCAAAAACATATAGCTTCATTAAACCCTGGGGACCAAAAGCCGTTAACAGTATTGGTACGCTGGTTCCTTTTTTTAAAGATATGTTTCACCAGCTGGAAGATTTTTTTGCTGGTCTCCAGGATAAAATACAGTCGCGATAAGCATTAGAGCAGTGAGTTTGTTTTTATTTATCTGGTTATTCATCATTGTGTTATCTTTTAAAAACAAGTTTTGCCGCGGTTAAACCGTCGTTACATTTAAAAAATGGTTTTATAACTTTGTTTTACAGTCATATTTGTTACAAATCAATTATTTTAGCAGCGGGTTATAAGCTCGTTGTAATTTTTGACGATGAATTACGAAATTAAACAGGTAGATAAGTTCAGATTTGTTGAGGAAGGCGAGGGTGAACCATTGGTTTTACTGCATGGTTTATTTGGCGCGCTTAGTAATTTTGAGCATCTGATAGAGTATTTCCGCCGCTATAATAAAGTAGTGGTGCCAATGCTGCCATTGTTTGATTTGGATATACTGCATACCAGTGTTGGCGGACTGCAAAAATTTGTACATAAGTTTATTGAGGCACGTAACTATCAGAATATTCATCTGCTGGGTAATTCACTTGGTGGCCATGTGGGCCTTGTTCATGTATTGAAACATCCTGAGCGTATAAAATCACTGACATTGTCGGGCAGTTCAGGCCTGTTCGAAAACGGCATGGGCGATACGTATCCTAAAAGAGGTGATTACGATTATATAAAAAAGAAAACACAACTCACCTTCTACGATCCTGAAATGGCCAGTAAAGAACTGGTAGACGAGGTATATGATATTGTAAACAGCCGTATTAAAGTGATTAAGATTATAGCCCTGGCAAAAAGTGCCATTCGCAATAATCTTGGTGAAGAATTAAGCCAGATTACAAAACCAACATTGCTGATTTGGGGTAATAACGATACCATTACACCACCATTTGTAGGTAAAGAATTTAACAAACTACTGCCCAACAGCGAGTTGCATTTTATAGACAAATGCGGTCACGCACCCATGATGGAAGTACCGGAGGAATTCAATGCCATTCTTCATAAATTTATAACAAAACTCAACCAGCCGGCAGCGGTTACGCGGTAATAGCGGTCTGGTGTAATAATCTGCTGTTCACAGCGTTTTCTTAGTGTGTTTTATTGCATTGCCTGCCAGCCAAGTATCAAATAATTAAAACACAGAACAAATAGTGTTAAACATACAGCTTATATCATCTTCATTGCCGGTATTGTCTTTAAACGATACGGTTTATCATGCCCAGCAATTAATGGCCGATTATCATCTCAGCCATTTGCCGGTAACCAATCAGGACAAATACATTGGCCTTGTAAGCGAAGATGATATATTAAATGCAACAGATGATGGTCAGCTTTTGGACAAGCTGGAACCTCAATTTTTGCGATTATCTGTTAAAGCATCTTCTCATTTTCTGGAGGCCGTTCAAATATGTAATAGTTATGGATTGAGCGTTATCCCGGTTGTTGAAAATGATATGGAATGGGTGGGTGCAATATCTGCATCAGATTTATTGAAATACCTGGGTAGAATGACGGGTACCGATGAACCCGGGGGTATTATTGTACTTGAACTTGAAAAAGCCAATTTTTCTTTTTCTGAGATTTGCAAACTGGTTGAAACAAACGATGCACAAATAACCCAACTGAATACTTTTTATGACAACCAGGTGCAGATGCTCTATGTTACCATAAAACTAAACCGGTTTGAAGTTTCCGATATTGTTGCTACTTTTCAGCGGTACGAATATGTGGTTAAATATTACTTCGGCGAAGAATTATATGAGAATGAAATACGCATCAATTATGATCATCTCATGAATTACCTAAACATGTAATCGTTACAATTCCGCTCTTGCCACCAAAACAAACCAACCGGGTGCCGGCAATTAAAAGATACATCATACCCTTACTTTTTTTATGCTGCCCTTTTAAAAACTGGTGCCAGGTTACCACAAACAACACACAAAATATTATTGCAGATTCCACACCGGCCACTACTGCCGGTAACATACATAAAGCAGGTCTTTTTGTTATCAATGGAATTTTTATTTCAGGCAATAAAAAAACAAAATACAATACCATTGTAAGGGAATTGCCATTTAAAAAAGGAGATTCTATTTATTTACCCCAACTGGTGGCCAGCTTTCAGCGCTCAAAGGAATTACTTATTAATACACGATTGTTTAATGATGTAATTGTATCGTTGAAAAATTTTAATGGTTACGGGGTAGATGTACAGATTGATGTAAAAGAAAGATGGTATATTTTTCCTATTCCTTATTTCAGGCCGGTAGACAGGAACCTTTCTGCCTGGGCAGATAAAAATTATAGCCTCTCGCGTGTTAATTATGGTATCAAATTTTTGCACAGTAATTTTTCTGGCAGAAATGATCGGTTGCGCATATGGCTGCTGACAGGTTATACAAGACAGGTTCAACTGAATTATGATCAGCCGGCTTCAGACAAATCATTGAAACATGGCTTTGGCTTCGGCGTTTTTTATGCTGCTTTAAAGGAGATAAATGTTAGTACAAATAATAACGCGCAAACCTTTATTAATGCAGACACCCTTACTACTACAAATAAATACCTGCTTAAACAATCAACCGCCACGCTTAGTTATTTTTACAGGCCCGCCTTAACTACCCGGCATGTGGTAAGGCTCGGATTCAATTATATACAGACAGACAGCGCCGTCTCACGCATCAACCCAAAATTTTTCAATAACGGTGTTCAAAAAGTTTTTTATCCGGAACTTTCTTACACACTTGAATATCAGAAAGTAGATTATGTGGGCTATGTTTTAAAAGGATTTATGGGCGATGTAAATTTTACCCACCGTGGAATAAACAGCAGCATGGATCTCAATCAGTTTACAGGAAGATTTACCAACGGATGGGCACTGGGGCGAAAATATTATTTCGGATTGCAGGGCTATGGTGCAGTTAAACTTCCGCTGGAGCAACCTTATTTTAACCAGCGTTTATTTGGATATGGAGATATTTACCTGAGAGGGCTTGAAAAGTATGTGGTGGATGGCGTGGCTGGTATGATGCTGCGGAGCACGTTTCGCAAACATTTATTTAGCTTCAGTATGAGCGGTGGGGGTTTACCAACACTTCCAAGAGTACCCTTTGCTATTTATGCAAAAATTTATGGCGATATGGGCTATGCCTATAATAAAACGTTTCTGCAAAACGCACTCGTTAACCAGATGCTGTATACAACCGGCGCTGGTATTGATGTAGTTAGTTCTTATGATTTTGTGTTCCGGGCAGAATATAGTTTTAACCAATTGGGGCAATCGGGTTTTTTCTTTCACATCCGGAATGACTTCTGATGTACTGGCCGCAAATTCGCTGATCGCATTGCACAAAAAATCTGCGCGTCTGCGGCAAAACATACCGGGTTGGCAATTCGTGCCCGTTTGTGTTAGAATTTCACGTAATTTAAATTAATGAAAGTAGCTATTTACAGCAGGGTTATGGATTGGAATCATAACACAGAAGTGCAGGAACTTTTCGACGAATTAGCCATGCAAAAAATAACACCTGTTATTTACCGTCCTTATTATGATCAAATAGCCTCCGGCATCCGGTTTCCTGCCGCCATAACAACTTTCAGCGAAGTATCAGAACTGGATAAATCAATTGAGTTTCTTATAAGCCTTGGTGGAGACGGTACTTTACTGGATACGGTGACCATGGTTCGCAATAAAAATATACCGGTACTTGGCATAAATTTTGGCAGATTGGGGTTCCTGGCAAGCATCGGCAAAGAAAACGCAGTTGCTGCCATACGGGCAATGGTAAAAAGAGGTTTTGTGATTGATAAGCGCTCGTTAATTCATCTTGATGCCAGTGAAGAATTGTTTGGGGATGTACCTTACGCACTGAATGAGTTTGCCATTCATAAAAAGGATACATCGCCCATGATTAAAATTCATACTTATTTAAATGGGGAGTTTTTAAATACATATTGGGCTGATGGGCTGATTGTGTCTACACCAACAGGATCCACCGGTTATTCGCTCAGCTGTAATGGCCCGATAGTATTTCCGGAAAGCAGTAGCTTTGTAATAACTCCGGTTGCACCGCACAACCTTAATGTGCGTTCAATCGTAGTACCAGATAATAACGTTATTTCTTTTGAAGTTGAGGGCCGGGCGGAGGATTTTATTTGTGCATTGGATTCCAGGCGCCACGTGGTAAGTAAAAATGTGCAGCTGGCCGTAAAACGGGAGGCTTTCACGATGAGTTTGGTTAGATTAAACGAAAACAATTTTTTGCAAACCCTGCGTACAAAACTAATGTGGGGGCTTGACAGCCGGAATTAAGCGCAAATTGTTAAAGTTTGAAATGAAACTGGTTTGGGTAAAAGAAAAAATTAATTATTACGTTACACCAAAATATAATTTTTTCCAGCATTTAATATTTTATTTTGCAGTTATGAGAAAAAATTGGGTAGTCCTTGTAGCGGTTTTATCTGTTTTTGCAGCAGGTGCACAACCACAAGCCACTGTGCATGAAGGAGAATTTGGTATCAGCGCCGGTGCGGCCCATTACTTTGGCGATCTCAATACCACCGCCAAACTCAATCGCCCCAAGCTTGCATTGGGTGCTTTTTTTCGTAAACAATTCGGCAATTATATTGCACTCCGGGTAAGCGGTCATTTCGCCCAACTGGGTTATTCAGACGTATATAATACAAAAAATGATTACCAGATGCGCCGTAATCTCAGTTTCAATACCAATGTTTGGGAGCTGGCGCTGCAGGGCGACTTTAATTTTCTACGGTTTGAACCCGGCACACTTGATTATGCCTTTACTCCATATGTAACTTTTGGCGTGGGGGCCTTCAGCTATGATCCTTATGCTTATTACCAGGGTCAGAAAGTTTTTCTGCGTCCACTGGGTACTGAAGGACAGGGTTATGCGGCTTATCCGGATAGGAAACCGTATGGATCTATGGCGATGTGTATACCGCTGGGTGTTGGTGTAAAATACAATGTAACCGAAAAAGTAAATGTGGGTTTTGAAATCGTATATCGCTTTACCACTACAGATTACCTCGATGATGTGAGCAAAACGTATGTAGACCCCAGCATTTTTCCAAAACTACCCGACGGTTCTTCTTCTCTGGCAGAAATATTGAACGACCGCAGCGGCGAAACCGGTCTTGATAAAATTGGATTTGTAAATGGAACCGGCCGGCAAAGAGGTTTTCCCAAACAAAAAGACTCCTATGTAATGGCGGAAATTATGTTCTCATTTAATCTCTCGTCTTACCATTGCCCGAAAGCAAATTAATAAGCTGTTAGCCGTTAGCTATTAGCTTTTATCAGAACATGATATTCAATTATCAAGATAATTATGAAAAGCGCAGCGTTTAGTTGCGCTTTTTACTTTTAAGATAATTCCCTGTCCAGGTGCTAATAGCTGGCGGCGAACAGCCAATAGCTTTCCTTTCAGCTTCCTTAATTTAATATCCCCTGTGCCAATTGTTTTTTGTAGATTTGCCGCCTTTAAAGACATGTTATGGAATCGCTGAAAGCCAGTATAGACCTGCATAATCTGCCAAAGCACATTGCCATTATTATGGATGGTAACGGGCGCTGGGCGCAGGAACAGGGACAAGACCGGTTATATGGTCATTTTCATGGAGTGGAAAGTGTTCGGAATATTGTAGAAGGCTGCGCCGAATTGGGCATTGGCTATCTTACCCTGTATGCCTTCAGTACAGAAAATTGGGACCGGCCCGAATACGAAGTAACTGGTTTAATGGAGCTGCTGGTAGATACCATCCGAAAGGAAGTAGAAACTTTAAACAAGAATAATATAAAACTGCATGTAATCGGCGACATGAAAATGCTGCCGGATTATGCACAGCAGGAATTGAACGAAGCGCTTGAGCTCACTTCCCGCAATACCGGGCTTAACCTGGTGATGGCGTTGAGTTACAGCAGCCGCTGGGAGCTGGTAAATGCAGTAAAAAATATTGCGCAGGACGTAAAAGATGGCAAAATAGACCCTGCCCTGATTAACCAGGACACGTTACAACAATACCTTACTACCAGTAATTTTCCTGATCCTGAACTGATGATACGCACCAGCGGTGAGTTTCGCATCAGCAACTTCTTATTATACCAGCTGGCATATGCCGAATTATATTTTACAGACGTTCGCTGGCCCGACTTCAGGAAAGAAAAATTATACGAAGCCATCCTGGATTTTCAAAAGCGTGAACGCCGCTTTGGAAAGACCAGCCAGCAGGTTAAGCAGGAAATATCAGCTGGTTGACGGTTTTAACAAAGACTTTTAATTAATCCCTTTAATTTGCCGATCTCTTAAAATGCAAGACTGGATGCCAAAATCATTACGCTTAGTACACTGCTTACT
>JBDUAY010000457.1:0-4699 GCA_040004415.1 Bacteroidota bacterium
TTGTAATTAAATCTGTATTGATACCAAGGGAATCCACGGCGCGGTTACTTTGAACAGTCAGCAAGAAATTGAATTATTGAAATAATTAGGGCCATGTGTACAATTCAAAATTCCTTTTCCATGTCCGCACCCACGGCTATCATGCCAGGAAAGGAAGCAACAAACCCGGAAGACTTCTGCGTTGATAACATTACACTTTGAAAGTTGCGTGATAAGGCCAAAATCAAAAGTAAGATCAAAATAAAAGCATAGCACAAGAAGCCAACACAAAACCTACGCCTCATTCTTGCGCCAGCTTCCCGTACGCAGTGTCATGTATTCAACCTTTAAAATAACAATTGGCCTACGTAGAC
Organism: Bacteroidota bacterium; assembly: GCA_040004415.1. Classification (GTDB taxonomy): domain Bacteria; phylum Bacteroidota; class Bacteroidia; order Chitinophagales; family Chitinophagaceae; genus JACMLD01. The sequence continues at coordinate 354 of JBDUAY010000457.1, forward strand.
ATCCTTCTTATCAACCCAACAGCTGTTGTTATCTGGGGGAATTCTATGCTGTCTTTTTTATTTAATTCTCTTTTCAATATTTTCATCAACTCAGTTACAATTACTTTTCCGGTATGCATTGGAAATTGCTCTATGGTAGTCATGGAAGGCGTTACAATAGAAGAACGCGGGTCATTGGAATAGCCAACTATTTTAAGATCGCCCGGCACCTGAACATTAATTTCTTTTGCAAACGATAATACCTCAAGCGCCGTCACATCATTGGCTGCAAAAATGCCATCGGGGTAAGGTTTTTTCGCAAACAATTTCTCCATTGCTTTCCGCGCGTTTTCTGCATTCAATTCATGATAAAAAATCTGATTAGTTAAAATAGGTAGCTCATGCTGCAGCATTGCTTTTTTAAAGCCCGCATACCGGTCAATATAAATACTGCAAAGTAATGGTCCGGATATATAAGCAATACGGCGGCAACCCAATTCTATTAAATGCGCCGCTGCCAGGTAGCCACCGCGAAAATCATCACCTTTTATAATGCAGGCGGGGTAAGGCCTTACCGGCACCCGGTCATAGAAAATAACGGGAATATTATTTTGCACCAATATGTCAAAATGACTAAAGTCTGTTGTGAACAATGTACAGGCTGCAATGACTGCATCAACCCGCGATGCATATAAAGTACGGGTAAGCTCTTTTTCCATTTTAACAGAATCATTCGACTGGCAAATGATAAGGTTATATCCAAACGCATGCAACTCATTTTGAATGGTGGTAATAATTTCTGCATGAACAAACATGGAGATACGGGGTACGATCAGACCAATCGTATTGGTTTTATTGGTGCGAAGCCCGGACGCCATCGGATTTGGCTTATACCCCATATGATCTATCATGGCCATCACGCGGCTTCGGGTTGATTGATGCACATGCGGATGATTGTTAAGCACGCGCGAAATGGTAGCTGGCGAAAGTTGCAGCACTTTGGCGATGTCGTGAATAGAGTGTTTCTGAGTTTGTTTTTTTTTCATCGGGATGTTACAAATCCTGGCTATTATTGCGTCACGGGACGAAATAAGACCAGTCTAACGCACAAAGATGGAAATAATATTGCCGGATCTGAAATCGTTTTCAATAGGTCATCAAAATTTCTAAATATTAACAGGGAGGTAGCAAAAGGATCGCGGACATATGTCTGAAAAAGGAGTGTTTTGGCATAAGCAATCAGTTTGAAAGGTTCTATAATCAGGATATTCAAACTTGGTAAAAAAAAATGAAATCGGTTTCAGAAAATGCGGATTTATTTACTCAAACGTTTTCGTAAAAACAAAAGAATAAGGCCTGGTTAGCGCGTTTTTTGTGCAGGAGAATAACTAATTTTCTTTTTCAGAAAAAAAAATCACCTTCATCAATACTTAGTGTTCTCTTTAAGGCCTTTATCCTGCATCTCTATTTAAATTCCCCGTGACTGTACTTATTCCATAGAAAAATTACATTGCTATATGAAAATTAAAAGCTCATTTTCAAAGATTATTATTCTGCTTCTCTTTAATTACAGTGTCGTTTCTGCTCAAACGGATTATGTTGGATCTGCGCAGATTCCCGGCCATCCACGCATCCTGCTATTAAAAGGGGAAGAAAAAAATATAAAAAATACAATTGCTACAGATAAAACATGGCTGGCTGTGCACCAGGCTATATTGGCTGAGTCGGACAATATGATAACAATGGCTCCGGTAGAAAGAATCAAAATAGGCAGACGCCTGCTGGATAAGTCAAGAGAGGCATTGCGGCGGTTATTTTTTCTTTCTTATGCGTACCGCATGACTGGTGAAAAAAAGTACGCGGAGCGGGCAGAAAAAGAAATGCTGGCGGTAAGTGCCTTCAGCGACTGGAACCCAAGTCATTTTCTTGATGTAGCAGAAATGACAATGGCTGTGGCTATCGGGTATGATTGGTTGTTCGATTATTTATCACCGGCGTCAAAAGCAATTATCAAGGGTGCTATCCTGGAAAAAGGCATTAACCCTTCACTCGATCCAAAAAATAATAAGAACTGGCTAACGGTTGAACACAACTGGAACCAGGTGTGCAATACCAGTATGGCCTACGGTGCTATGGCTATTTATGAAGACCAGCCGGAACTCGCAAAGCAGGTCATCAACCGATCTATAAATTCTATACCCAATGCCATGAAAGATTATGGGCCGGACGGAATTTATCCCGAAGGATATAATTATTGGGGTTACGGAACAAGCTTTAATGTAATGTTCATCAGCGCGCTGGATAAATTATTCGGACAGGATTTTGGGCTGAGTGAGAAACCAGGTTTTTTAAAAACGGGCAGTTTTTTGGAAAACATGACAGGGCCGACCGGTAAGCCGTTTAATTATTCCGATTCTGGCCCGAAAGGCGGCCTGGAACCCGCCATGTTCTGGTTTGCAACAAAAACAAAAGACCCATCATTGCTGTGGGTAGAAAAAGACTATCTGAAAAAGGATCCAAAATCATATATCCAAAACCGGTTGCTCCCAGGCGTTATGTTATGGAATGCGGGTCTTGATGTAAGTGCAATTAAGCCGCCGGCGTCTAAATTTTGGGTGGGCCACGGAAAAAATCCCATGGTGCTGATGCGTACTTCATGGACGGATACAATGGCCATATATGTTGCTATGAAAGGTGGCTCGGGTTCAATCAATCATGCGCATATGGATGTGGGATCTTTTGTAATGGATGCAGAAGGAGAGCGGTGGGCGATGGATTTTGGCAGCCAGGAATATGAAAGCCTTGAATCAAAAGGACTACAAATATTTGGCAGAACACAAGATGCGCAACGCTGGACCGTATTCCGCTATATTAACCAGGTGCATAACACACTTACTGTAAACGATAAGCACCAATGGGTTGCCGGCTTTGCGCCGATAATATCTTCTTCTAATAAAAATGATTTTATGCGGGGATATGCGAATGCAGTCATTGATATGACGGAGGCATACAAAAATTCATTGGCCAAAGCAGAGCGAGGCATTTCTATTATTGAGGATACCTATGTTGCGGTGCTTGATAAAGTTGAAGCATTGGACACCGTAACCACAATACGCTGGACATTACTAACGCCGGCAACTGTAACGATTACAGGAAAGAATACAGCAGAACTGACACAACATGGAAAGAAATTGATCTTAAAAGTTGAAAAGCCAGGAAATATTGTTATGAAGACATGGCCCACGGATCCTCCTCCGCATGATTATGACGCACCAAATCCTGGTACAACCTTAACAGGATTCGAGGTAACGATACCAGCTAAATCCAAAGTGACAATTGCCGTTTCGCTGACGCCGGTTACTAATAAAAAGAAGAAAAAGGATTACCGGGATTACTTGCCTTACTGATAGATAAATTGTACTGCTGTAATCGTTAACAAAGTATTAAGTTATGTTGAGACAAAATTTAGCTCCATCTTCAATAGAATTATTTTGTGGTTTTAATTAGTTGCAATGACGGTTTTTATTAAGCTGATAATAGTTATTTGTGCGTTGCTGTTATTTCAAACAAATGCGCAATCGCAAAATGCACGGGTTAATGGTTATAAAGGTATCTGGTTCACGCTCGGGCAACCATCGCAATACGGTGATAAGTATTCAGGTGGCCTTGGTACCTACACTTCCAGCCATATTCCAATGGCTGTTTATGCGGCAAAAGTAAACAAGACCTTTTTTGTTTATGGTGGAACCACTGCTGAAAATGAAAGGCACCTGCTCATTATGCTTTCTTATTTTGATCACAAAACAAAGCAGGTTCCCATGCCTGTTATTGTATATGATAAGCAAGGTGTAAATGATCCGCACGACAATGCATCGCTTTCCATTGATAAAACTGGCTATATATGGATATTTGTCAGCGGTAGAAATACCAGCCGGCCAGGGATTATTTTTAAAAGTAAGCTGCCCTACAGTATTGAAGGTTTTGAAAAAATAAAGACAGCAGAAATGACCTATCCTCAACCCTGGTGGCTGCAGGGAAAAGGTTTTTTTTATCTCTTTACAAAATATACAAATGGCCGTGAGCTTTATTGGTCAACAAGCCCCGATGGAAAACGATGGCAACCGGATCAAAAGCTTGCAGGCATGGGCGGACACTACCAGGTATCCAACGTATGGAAAGAAAAAATAGTGAGTGTATTCAATTATCATCCCGGTGGCAACGTCGATAAAAGAACCAACCTCTATCTTGTTGAAACGGCCGACTATGGCAAAACATGGACAACAATTGATGGAGAAATATTACAAACGCCATTAACTGATAAAAATAGTCATGCGCTGATAAAAAATTATGAAGCGGAAGGCAAATTA
>JBDUAY010000089.1:0-15823 GCA_040004415.1 Bacteroidota bacterium
TTTTTTTAAAAAAATTTATTTGCCTTTCCTTTTATCAATCTTCGCAGGATGCAGCCTGCTATTTTTCCTATCTCCTCAAATCTTGCATGTTTTTCTTACAGACACGCCGGCGCTGCCCGTTCTATTATTAAGAATGCTAAGTTTTGTACCCGTCATTGTTTGCCTTAATATGCCCGCGTACCAACTACTGCTGGCGTTTGACCGCAAAAAAAGTTATTTACTCATACTGGGTTTAGCTACTGTTATAAATATCGCTGCAAATGTTTTATTGGTAACTAGCCTGGGTGCAACGGGCACTGTATTGAGCATTATTATAACAGAACTATTTATAACCGGCGGGCTTAACCAGCAACTTTATAAAAACAATTTAGCCGGTTATTTAACACGCGGGAAATGATGAATAAAAATTATTACAGTGTAAAAGAAGATGCTTATTTCTCCAACATAAGAATGGATATTATAAGTGTTTTACCAGTGAACCCACAGCAGAAGATCCTGGAAATTGGTGCTGGATCTGGTAACACGCTTTCCTACATCAAAGAAAACAAAATGGCTGCCGAAGTGATGGGCGTTGAATTGATGAATATGGCAGGGTCAAACCAGCAAAACAACGCGATCGATCATTTTCAAATAGCTGATATAGAAAATGAAAGCATCGCTGCTCCCAAAGAATATTTCGATGTTATTATTTGTGCCGATGTACTTGAGCACCTGGCAGATCCGTGGATGATGATCGACAAAATAACAAATCATTTAAAATCAAACGGTATAATAGTAGTAAGCATGCCCAATTTTCGGGAGATAAAAACCATATTCAAAATAATATTTACAGGAGATTTCAGATACAACCCTGCCGGGGGGATCCTGGATAAAACACATTTGCGTTTTTTTTGCAAAAAAAACATCCGGCAATTGCTAACTACCAAAAGCCTGGTTCCCATTTACAACACACCCAACTTCCTGCTTAAGTCAGCACCAGACGGAAGAAAAAGAAGAATCATCAACCGGTTAAGTTTTGGGTTGTTCAAAAATCTGCTCACAGTTCAATACATTTTTATTGCTCAAAAAAAACACTGATATGCCGCGGGTATATGTCATAATTCTTAATTATAAAAACTGGGAAGATGCTTCAGAATGCCTGGAAACACTTTTTCGGTCGCATTATGACAACTTTACGGCAATCGTAATTGATAATGACTCACAAAATAATTCGCTCGAATACTTATTGCATTGGGCTGAAAACAATACTGATTTCATAAACCGCCTTTCCCATTTTTCAACACACATACTTGTGAAACCAATTCGTTATAAATATTTTACCAGCGACGAATTTACGAACGAGGTACAACCTGCCGATCTTCCGCGACTGGTCTTTATTCAAAATAAGAAGAACAATGGTTTTGCAGGTGGCCTGAACCCTGTATTGAAGCGGCTTTTAAAAGAAGATGCTTATGTGTGGTTGCTCAATCCGGACATGGTTGTTGAAGAAACAACGTTGGCACATCTCGCAGCGTTTGCCGTCACCAATCATCCTGAGTCAATCATTGGCTCTGTTATAAAACATTATACTGACCCCAACAAAGTTCATTTATATGCCGGTGGCAAGATCAATTTCAATTCTGGAACTATTAAAATGATGAGAAACAAAAACGAACTTTCACAAATGGAATATGTATCCGGAGGTTCCTTGTTCACCCATGCTAACAATTTTATCAATCTCGGCTTATTCCCTGAAGATTATTTTCTATACTGGGAAGAAACGGATTGGTGCTATAGCGCCAAAATGAGCGGATATAAATTATCGCTCTGTGAAGCGGCTGTTTGTTACGATAAGGTTAGCGCAACTATCGGCAAAAGTTTTTTAGCTGATTATTATTACACCCGAAACGGGCTGATTTTCTTATCAAAATATAAAAAAAACAAAGTACGGGTGGCGCTGTTTTTTACAGTATTTCGTTTCCTAAAAAAGATCGCGACAGGGCAACCAGCCCGGGCCAAAGGTGTTTATAAAGGAATGCTATCATTTTTAAATAGCAAGAAGTATGAAAATAAATAAATATTTTGTTTTCGCTTTTATTTATTTCTTTATCAATTCACTGGCATTGCCCTTTGGACTTACCTTCACGGCTATACTAAGTCCGCTGTTTTACTGGTGGGTTATTATCACCCGCAAAAAAGAAGTGCTGTTACCATTTTTTGTTTGCCTTGGGCCATTTTCTATTATTCATTTTATATTTTCTGTTGACACAAAAACGTATATTATCTCACTTTTGAATTACACGGCCGTGTATATTTTTTGCCAGGTATTTTATACTTTTTTACAAGTATGCAATAACCCTGAAAAAATATTCCGGAAGTTGCTGAGTATAAATTTCCTGCTTTGCCTTATTGCCATTCCAATTTATTTTACTTCTTACCAGCATTTTTTATGGATGCAACAGTCTCTAACAAATGGCGTGGACAATCTCACCAGGCTAAAATTATTTACGTACGAAGCTTCTTATTATGCCACGCTGTTTATACCACTTTTTTTCTTCTACCTGCTGCAACTAATTCTAAATCAAAATAAAATTAACAGCTGGTGGGTGCTGCCAATGCTGTTTTTACCACTGCTACTTTCATTTTCTATTGGCGTAATAGGTACAACACTGTTTTCGGTGCTGGCTACTTATCTTATCTACTTCAAAATACTTACAAAGAAAAAGAGGGTATTAACACTTCTTACATTAAGTGCTGTGTTATCGATATCAGTATTTATTACGATGATAATGGTTTACCCGCATAACGTAATTTTTGTGCGGATGAATGATGTGTTGTCAGGCAACGATACTTCTGGCAAAGGAAGAACCTGGGAGGCATTTACGTTGGCCTGGCAAATACTGGAACAAAAAAGTATCGCCTGGGGAATTGGACCGGGACAGATCAAAATATTGGGCGGAGATATTATCCGGAGCTATTATCTCTACCCCCTGGATTATAACAATATTGCTATTCCAAATGCTGCTGCTGAAACATTGGCAATCTTTGGATGGGTTGGTCTGCTGCTGCGGATAATAATTCAATTGTTCTTCTTTTTTTACACCAAAGTCTGGACAAATTATTACCGGCTTTTGCTCTTCCTTTTTATTTTCTTATACCAGTTCACAGGAAGTTTTATTACCAATATAGCTGAATATGTAATCTGGATACTCGCCTTTACGAACTGTTTTCCGGATTTCAATGTAAGAAATAAATATCCTGAATTTAACAAACTCCATCAAAATATAATGAGATGACAAAAGTGGTGATGATAGTAAGATCAACATTCTATACATCGAAAGGAGGTGATACTATCCAGGTTTTCCAAACGGCGGCCCATCTTGCCGGGTATAATATCAGCGTAGATATAAAATTAACCAATGAAAAAATTCAATACGGCCAGTATGATCTGCTGCATTTTTTCAATATTACCCGGCCCGCAGACATTCTGTATCATATCCGTAAAGCAGAAAAACCCTTTTTTGTGTCAACCATCCTAATTGATTACAGCGAGTATGATAAATATCACAGAAAAGGTTTTGCAGGTTTGCTTTTTCGTTTTTTAACGGCCGATGGAATTGAATATCTGAAAACGATATCAAGATGGATTTCAGGAAGAGACAAGTTAATGAGCATGGAATATCTATGGAGAGGACAACGAAGTACCATCACTGAAATACTGAAGCATGCCGCATTGTTGCTTCCCAATTCTGACTCTGAATACAAACGCCTGATTCAGCAATACACTTGCGGCACAGATCATATTGTTGTGCCCAATGGTGTCGACACAGGCCTGTTTTCCTATAATAATAAAATAGAGAAAGATCCACGGCTGATACTTTGCGTGGCAAGAGTAGAAGGTGTCAAGAACCAGGTCAATCTTATCAGGGCGCTTAAAAATACCAATTTCAATTTAGTAATCATTGGCGCAGTGGCGCTCAATCAAACATCTTATTATCAAACGTGCCGTGACATTGCTACCGGGAATATTCATTTTATTGAACATCTTCCACAGGAGGAACTGGTAAGCTATTATCAAAAAGCAAAAGTACATGTATTACCAAGCTGGTTTGAAACAACCGGGCTGAGTTCACTGGAAGCAGCTGTAATGGGCTGCAATATTGTCATTTCTGATAAAGGTGATACCAGGGAATATTTTGGTAGCGATGCCATCTATTGTGACCCCGGTTCTCCTGAAAGTATTTACGATACTGTCGAAAAAGCAGCCGCCCTTTCCAACAACGGATCATTACAGAAAAAAATACGCGCACACTATTCGTGGGAGCAGGCAACTATCAGAACGATGGAAGCGTACAAAAGAGTAAAAGGTATATGGGATTAAGAATAGGTATACTTGGAACAAGAGGAGTGCCCAATCACTACGGCGGCTTTGAACATATTGCGGGTTACCTGTCCAGGGGTCTTGTTGAAAAAGGACATGACGTAACCGTATATAACTCAAGTAAACACCCTTATCAGCAAAAAGAATGGCACGGCGTGCGCATCATTCACTGTTTTGATCCGGAACATATTATTGGAATACCTGGTCAATTTATTTATGATCTGAATTGCATATTAGACGCACGCAAAAAAAAATATGACATTATATTAATGCTTGGCTATACCAGTAGTTCCGTTTGGGGATTTCTTTATCCGAAGAATTCTGTTGTTATCACAAATATGGATGGGCTGGAATGGAAAAGGACCAAATATTCAAAACCGGTGAGGAGGTTTTTAAAATATGCTGAGAAGTTGGCCGTCCGCTCAAGCAAATATCATATCGCCGACTCTCCTGTTATCAAAGAATATCTTGACAGTACCTACGATATTAAAAGCAAATACATAGCGTACGGCGCAGGTCTTTATCCCGCAGCAAACGAAACGCTGCTCGCTGAATATGGTGTAGTAAAAAATAATTATTTTTTGCTGATGGCCAGGATGGAGCCGGAGAACAATATTGAAATGATACTGGATGGTTTTTGTTTAACAGGTTCAACGCTGAAGTTTATAGTGATTGGCAATACTTCTAACGCATTGGGAAAGCGTTTTATTGAGAAATATAAAAACGACAGTCGTATTGTTTTTCGCGGGGCTATTTTTGATGAAGAAAAGATTGAAACGCTTACCACTTTTGGAGTTTGTATTTTCACGGACATAGTGTGGGCGGAACGAACCCTTCATTGCTGGATGCCATGGCCGCAAGAACTCCGTTAGCAGCACATAATAATCCATTCAACAAATCTATACTAAAAAAAAATGCGCTGTTTTTTGCTGATGAGGCCGATGTCTGTAACCTTATTAATGCCAATGAATATGCAAATAAAAAACACATTGAAAGCAATTACAGTGCTATAGAAAATGAGTTTACCTGGGATGCGATTATAGATGCATATGAAAACTATTTCCTTGAATGTCATCCAGCCGTTTACCAGTATTATCCTTTAAACCGGGAAAACACTTTGTACAAGAAAACGGTATAAAAAACCAGCCACTCATTACGAAGCCTTTCAATTATATTTCTGGTAAAAGGCAACCAGGGGCACAGATTAACGAATTAGATTATAGCAATGACGGTACATTTTTAACTTATCTGAATAACCACCTTGTGTATTAAGAAAGACATATTAGCAACACTCACCTATTTCAACATGTTTGATTACCCGTTAAAGAAACGGGAGATATATACTTTCCTGGGCCATGAAGACAAACTGCATGAATTTAATGAGGCAATAATTCAGCTTACCGACGAATCGGCTATATATAAAATTGGCGGGTTCTATAGTCTCTTTAATAATTATGCACTGGTTGAACGACGTAGCAGAGGGAATGAAAAAGCTGAAATAATGTTAAAAAAAGCTGAACAGGCTGCGGCGCTTATAGGCGCTTTTCCTTTTGTAAAAGGAGTTGCTGTATCCGGTTCATTATCTAAAAAATTTGCCGACGAAGATGCAGATATTGACTTTTTCATCATTACAGCTGCCAGCCGTTTGTGGATCGCAAGAACATTCCTCCACATTTTTAAAAAGATTACTTTTTTATTCAGGATGGAGGATTTCTTTTGTATGAACTATTTTATTGATGAAGCAGAGCCGGGCATTCTTGAAAAAAATATTTATACCGCAACAGAAGTAGCTACCATCATGCCGCTTCGTGGAAACGATATTTTTGAAACGTTTTACAAAGTAAATGCCTGGACAAAAAAATTCTTCCCCAATAAATACATGCATATTTCTTCCGCAAGAGAAATAAAGAAAACCTGGATCAGGTCCATTACAGAGAAAATACTTGATAATAAAATGGGAAATGCACTCGATACATTTTTAATGAAAATGACCGCCCGCAGCTGGAATTCAAAAACACGCAACAACAAGAAAAACAGTAAGGGCATATTAATGAGTATGCATACCGGCAAACACTTTTCAAAACCCAACCCTGCAAATTTTCAGAAAAAATTATTGCAACGCTATGAAAAAAGTCTGATCGAAGTTTTTGATCAGTATGAGCGCTCTTCCCGGATTAAGAATAAAACATTGTAACCGGGATTGTCTTTCTTTAAACTTACTTTATGCAACAGGTTTCGGTAGTCATTATAACAAAAAATGAAGAATGCAATATCATTGATTGCATCCTCTCTGCAAAAAAAATAAGCAACGATATAATTGTAATTGATTCAGGAAGCACCGATGCAACCCTGGCACTTGCGAGAATGGAGAATGTGAAAATCTATTCAATTTTATGGGAAGGCTACGGACATGCAAGAAATACAGGTGCCATGCTGGCGGATAACGACTGGATATTTTCATTGGATGCTGATGAGCGCATTACAGAAGCGCTTGCCCATTCGCTGAAACAAATCCAGTTTACAAATGAGCGTAGTATTTACGCGTTCAAACGCATAAATTATTTCAGTAGCAGAAAAATCAGGTATGGATCATTTGCACACGATCGCGTTTCACGTTTATACAACAGGCGCAATGCACAATGGAATATGTTTCCAGTACACGAAAAACTTACAGGAAAAAACATAAAAAGAATTATGGTGAAAACGAACCTGGTACATTTTACTGCAACTGGTGAACAGGATTATTTGCCAAAAATTATGGGCTATGCGTCGCTTTGCGCACTTAAATATAAGCAGGAAGGCAAAAAATTCATTTATGCACGCAGCCTATTCTCTCCTGCCTTTAATTTCATAAAAGATTATATTTTTCAGCTTGGATTTCTGGACAGGTATCCCGGTTTCATTATTGCAAAATTAAATGCTGCTTATACCCGGAAAAAATATCAGCAATTGCGGTTGCTGCTGAACCCGGAAAAAGGACAATCAGAGCCCCCGGCTGCTTCTGCAGAATTCACTCCGGAAGATCGTCTCCTTTCTTTCTTAATGAAATAATATAATAGTCTCCTATATATTTCCAGGGCCACGCTCCTTTAAATTTATTTTCCATTTTACATAACCACGAGAAAGATTTTGGATATTTTTCCGCAAAATTTTCTATGTAAGAAGGCGGCACAATTGAACACAGCCCTTCGACACTCAACAATTCAAAATCATTTTTCAGCTGTTTGATTACGAATCCGGATGAATAATACCAACAGGTAAAAACATCGCCATCAATTTTTGCTTTTACACCATTTGAACTAAAAAAACGCCGGGTAGCTGTTTTAAATTTACCTTTTACAATTAATAGACTTTCCCAAAGGCAAAACTTTGGAAGTATTACCAGCACAACAACGCCATTTGGTTTTAGCAAATCGTTAAAACGCTCCAGAACAATTTGCAACGTTCCGGTACAATTTAGCCCGCCAAAATTTGAAAAAATACAATTGTAAGGTCCTTTATCTTTGAGCATGTCCAATGCTGTATAAGAACAAATCTCATTGCTGATTTGCCCGGTTAACCGATGCTCTTTTACCTTTTCCTTTAATTTTTCATGCATGCCTGCAGCAATATCTGTAGCATGAACAGTAAATCCCTCCTGTGCAAAAAAAATCGCGTCATCACCCGTGCCAGCATTTAACTCCAGTATAGCATCTCCTGGTTTTAAATATTGCAGCATCTGCCTTCTAACCCTGTCGCGCTTGTATTGTACAATACTATTTGCTGCATACAGCTTATCAAAAATAACAGACTGGTTGCTGAATGCGCGCGCAGCCTTTTGTTCACTGCTATGATTAATTTGCATATTCATGGGCAGCAGGCTCCTCCAATTTTTGCAACTTAATTTTATCAAAATACGCGGCCGGTAAATAATATACCGCTGATGCTGCTTTCTTTATTTTTAACGCGCTTATTTTTAATGGCTGCGCAAATAATTGTTTCAGGTTTTCAAAAGCAATATGTTTCCGGTATGTTTTATGAACATACCGGTGCAACTGCCGGTAAAACGCCGGCTGATAAGTATTGTCGAACATCAATGCCAGTTCATCCGAATCTTTCCAGTTTGTTTTGTTCACCAGCTGGCTTTTAACCTTTTCGAAAAATACGGTGCCCGGTAATGGATATGAAACAGAAATCCCAATTTCATACGGTAGCAATTCATTTATCATGGTTATGGTCTTTTCAATATCTTCTTTCGTTTCTGTGAGATAACCAAACTGAATAAAAAACGATGGTTTAATGCCACATTTTTTTAACAACCGGGTAGCGTCAAATATTTGCTCCACAGTTGTTCCTTTATCCATAGCATCCAGTATTTTTTGCGATCCGCTCTCCGCCCCCATCCAAATATTAGTGCAACCGGCCCTCGCTAAATCACGAATATTATTTTCTTGCAAAAGCAAATCCACCCTGCCTTGCATTTTAAATTTGAATGACAGACCAACCTTCCCAACAAGATCAGCAAACTCTTTTACCCAGCCAGGTTTAAGACCGAAAATATCGTCGCAGAACCAGATATGATCAAAATTAAATTGCTGCTTCAGCATTTTTAATTCAGCGACTACGTTTAGCGGAGTGCGTGAATTATACCGGTTGCCATAAATGGGTTTCGCGCACCAGTTACATTTAAATGGGCATCCCCGTGTTGTACCCATATTCATGGAAAAATAGCCGTTGCGTTTTAACCACATCTTTTTGTATGGTTCCATATCAATGATATCCCATGCGGGAAACGGCAGTGAGTCAAGATCTTTCAATACATTTCTGCGTTTCGTTTTTATGACCGCCTCATTTTGTTTAAAGGCGACTCCTTCAATAGAGAAAAAATCAGTTTCGCAATTCGCAACTGCATTGGTTAATTCCAACAGTGACAATTCCGCCTCACCCAACAAAATAAAATCGGCCCCTTCATGTAAATACATTTCATACCTGTCTGTAGAATCGGAACTGGATACAATAACGGTACACCCGTTGTCTTTTGCATACCGTATCATTTTAAAAGCAGCGTTCCGCATATTTTCCAGGCACATTTTAGTGAGGTAATTAAACCCGTCGTCATAAATAACAAAAATGCCCGGCTGTTCTTTTTTTAAAGGCAAAATTATTTCTTCCGGACCTTTGGCAAACATCGTATCAAAGAAAGAAATGGAATAGCCGTGCTGCCGCATAAAAGCAGCGGCATATAAAGTACCTAGCGGCGCATAGGGTTGTCCGGTAGCCCATTGTTTTGGATCAAAACGCAGGTAATAGGAATGCGTGAAAAATATTTTTCTCATATCTGATTATTTTACCGGCGAAGCACCAATGAATTTTTCTTAACTAAAAAAACGATAACAGATAAATAGTAAGGAATATATAGCCTGTCTGCGATAAGCGGTTGCAGTATGAACCTTATTAAAATGATCAATACAAATATGGCGGCAAACGTTTCTTCTATTGTAAGTTTATTAAAGCTAAATAGAGACGCGTTCCACAACAGGAACGCAACAAGAAAAAAGAACAGGCTGATAAAAGAAAAAAACAAGCCCGTTCTAACTTGTGATTTTGCAAGTGCTGCATATTCACCGAAGTTAAAAGTATTATTGGCTGTGTAAGATGAATTTAACTGTTTGGCAAACACCGGATAATAAAATATACTCCATCCAAAAGAATGAGCATTGCTGGAAACAGCAAAATACGAGAGCAATAATAAGCTGAAAAGAACCAGCTTTTTACCGGCAGGTATTTTACCAACCCATTTTTTTGTAAAGAAAATACCGGACATTAAACAAATCGCGGGTATGATATTATCCAGTCGCGTAAAAATGGCCAATATTAAAAATATAAAGGTACCCGCCAATGATTTTTTTTCAGTTAGGAAATAAACGGCAGAAAATAATGATAACCCTGAAAGTGCATCAGGCGTAGAGAGTCCCGCAACAGATAATAACGGGGGTGATAACATGATCAATATACCAGCAATACACGCATACACACCGGACCAATATTTTTTCAACCAAAAAAATAATAGCAAGCCGGTTACAAAATAAGCAATAACAGAAGGCCACACAGTGGACAGCGATAAGCTAATTCCTGCCATATAAAAAAGCCATGCGATCCGGGTATATAAAGGCTTTACAACATAGAATGGTAATTGGGACCGGAAGATTTCTGGGCTCTGTGCTACCCGGCTTCTGTATGCATTATTAGGATCAATTAACCGGTTATAAAAAACCGATGAAACCTCATCTTGGGCTGTAGCATACACGTTATTATGAATCGATTTTATATCCATTTTTTCGTACGATAAAACCACACCCATATAGGGTAATATATCCCAGTTATACGAAGGATTTTTAAGCGACCAGCCTGCAAGGCAGACAATAGTCAAACAATAAATCAGCAGTATAAAAATATTTACGGCAAACTTCCGATATTTTCCGGCTGTCATACAACACAATTGAAAAATAAATAATTATACCGGGCGATTACCCGGGGACAGGTTTAGGTAACAAACACATTTTATACAGGTCTCATTCTTTTCCATATCGAGGTTTTTCCTGAACATGATAGCGAACTCACTATTAATAATTTTATCAAGAGATGCAGATTTTATATTACCATAACCTTCGTGAAAAAAACATGGTCTGACTGTTCCATCAGCCTCTATCACAGTTGATACCCATGGCGCATTGCACTTTTTATAGGGAAATTCACAGATTCCGTATGAGGCTGCATAGTAATTATAAATCTTTTGTATTTTAAGCGGTGATTCAGCAATAAACCCGTTACTAAAATCATTGCCGTAGTTAACAAAAAGTTGATCTATAACAACCTGCAAAGACGACAGTTCATTTTCTGCCAGCAGAATTTCATGTTGCCTGTCATCGTTCCATGTTGTCTCTCTGTTAAATGCAGTACTGCTTGTATCAGCGGGAAGAAAACTTATTTTATTCAACCCGATTTCCTTTGCACTGTCAATTATATTGGGCCATTGTCTGAAATTTAATTTATGGATAACGGCCCTGCCTCTAACCTGAAAATCAGGAGCAATTAACCTGATAGCTGCAATACCTTCTTTCAGTTTTTTAAATGCGCCTGGTATATGGCGTATTTCATCGTGCAACATTTCATTTCCATCAAGTGATACAATAATATCATCTACCCACGTTGTAATTTGCTGTGCATTTCTCCTCAGGGTAAGCCCGGTAGATAATAAACTGATCTTTATTTTTTGCCGCTTTAATATTTCACAAAATCGAAAAAAATTTGGATTGAGTAATGCTTCCCCGCCCGACATTAACACTTGCTGAGTTCCATATTTTTCTAATGCACCGAGCAATCCCTCAATATCCGCTTCATTCAATTGTTTAAGATTGTTGTTCCCTTTCCAGATATCGCACATTACGCAACGACAATTGCAGGCACTGTGGGGCATTAAAATAACAATCGGCAAACTGGTGATCTTATCCGTTTGTAAACTGCGGTACCGTTTATATGTTTTGTATATTGATTGAATCGTCATGTACTTCATTTAAACATATCCGCTGATGATTGCCATGTTCTAACAGCATTAAAATTTTAAAAGCCCTGTATTTCCGGCTGCCTGTATTTCCATAAGCGCTGTAATAGTTTTATTTCATACGGGTACTTATGCATGTTTATCTTATAACGGATGCCGGCAAGTGCATGAATTGTTTTTCTTTTAAAATCGTTTAAACGTATGTCCGTCACCGTTGGATAGTAGCCATTCAGGACCGTCTCAAAATCCCTAATTTTATCTATCATGGGCGGTGTGAGCCAGGGTGTAAGCGGGTTCTTACGCAAATCGAAATTTTCCCAGGCCGGGCTTATCCAGTCTTCCAGTTTTTGTGGAAATGCAAATCCTTTTGCCATTGCCTGCTTTAATAGTTCAGATCCTTCGGTAGGCACCGGACTATATGTGTAGATTACTATTTCTGTCCCGGGATTTATTTTTTTTATCCGCTTAATAAATTTTATATCGAAATTGATTTGCGCTTCAACTTCTTCAGGAGAAACTCCCGGCGTGCCTAATACAAAAGAATATTCTGGTATGATATCAAACATCTTCATTCTTGCAGCAAACGCCGCAATCTGCTCACCGCTTTGTGTGCCGCCTTTATCCATCTGTTTAAGAATGGCATCGTTACCGCTTTCCGCACCAAAGAAAATAATTTTACAACCAGCTTCCCGAATCAGTGCAAGCGTAGAATCTTTAAACTTTGTCATGGTATCAATACGCGCCATTCCCCACCAAGTCATCTTTTCCGGCATAATCAGTGTAGCAAATTCCACTGCCCGTTTTTCAGAAACAAAAAAATTGTTATCGTGAAATTCAATGGCATCACCGCCCCACCTGTCTTTTATGTATTTAATATCATTGTAAACCGTTTGAGCCGATTTCGCTTTCCACCTTGCTTCATAAATAGGAACAACGGCACAAAAAGAGCAGGTAAAAGGGCATCCAATACTTGAATGATAGGCAATTGTTTTTTTTCCGAGATAAGTCTTACCCAAATATTTTTCCATCGGATAAAATTCAGACAGCTTATCATATGGAAGCGATGGCAAATCATCCTGCTCAATCAGATCTTCTTTTATTGTTTTGATGATGGCATCGCCCGATTTGTAAATGAGATTTTTAATAAGTTCGTACGGCTCGTTATTCTCAAGCGCCTGAATAAGTTTCGGAAAACAATGATCCCCGGGTCCGTTGATCACAAAATCTACATAGCCAGAATTTAGCACCACTTTAAAATGATTACTGGGAAAATATCCTCCCCAAATAATAACGGTATCCGGATATAATTTCTTAACTATTTTTGAAATGGGAATGGCTTGTTTTAATTGCGGCCCCGGCATTACAGTAATACCAATATATTTAACACCACCCGTTTCAAGATACCCCAGGATAGTTAATAAGGGATCTGTTTCCCGGTTACCATCTACAATCACCCATGGAAATTTCCCTTCTACAGACGCGGCTATATTTAAAATAGAATTTGGTATTCGGTATTTAGCGTTTGCGCTGCGTGGATTGAACAACAGAATTGTATTCATACTCATTAACGAAGTAATTATGCTTGCCTGCTTATAAATACGATAAACACTTGTAATGGTTGCCCTTAATGGTAAAATAAAGGGTGCCTTAACACAACCAATTTTCCCACAATCCGTACTAATAAGAACCTAATTCCATACACAAAATGAAGATGATTGATTCTATTAAAGAATACTGGCATAGTAAGGGCTCCATGCCCGCAGAAAAGCCAGCATCAGAGGCGTATGATGCGTGGTCAGCATCGTATGATTGTCAGCCCGGCAATTTGATGCTCGACCTGGATAAAATAGTATTTACAGATCTTATTAAAAATGTTACCCTGGAAAATAAACGGGTGGCTGATGTCGGTTGCGGCACGGGCAGGCACTGGGAAAAATTATATTCCAAACAGCCAAATCTCGTCATCGGTTTTGA
The DNA here is from genome assembly GCA_040004415.1 of Bacteroidota bacterium. Taxonomy (GTDB): domain Bacteria; phylum Bacteroidota; class Bacteroidia; order Chitinophagales; family Chitinophagaceae; genus JACMLD01. The sequence goes on from JBDUAY010000089.1 coordinate 13,875, forward strand.
TGTATCAGAAGGAATGCTGCTTCAGCTTGCACGTAAATTTCCGGCCGCAATAACAAAGCATATCACCAATAACCTTTTAGAAATGGTTCCTAATACATTTGTTGATTGCCTGGTTTCAACGCTTACAATTGCCCATATAAAAAATATACAGGAAGCTATTGGTGCCTGGTCAAGAATTACAAAGGACGGAGGCGATTTAATTATTACCGACTTCCACCCCGCTATACTTTCAAAAGGCGGCAAAAGAAGTTTTAAGCACGAGGGCAAAAGTATGGCTGTAACAAATTATGTCCATTCGTTACCAAAAGTCAAAAAGGCCTTTGCAAAACATGGGTTCGCCGTAATTAAACAAGAAGAGAAATATGTAAATGAAGAAGTAAAACACTATTACGCGGCGCAAAATGCCCTGCACGTTTACGAACGCTATAAAAACATGCCTGTTATTTATGGGTTACATTTAAAAAAAGAATATGCTGCTGAATAATGTAACACTGGTAACTGAACACGAACCGGCAAGCATACACATTAGCGGTGAAAAAATATTGTCAGTAGCAGCAGCGAACACAACCATTGCTTTTGACAATATTAACTTACAATTTACAGACGCCATTGCTTTTCCCGGACTTATTAACTCGCATGATCACCTTGACTTCAATTGTTTTTCCCCATTGGGAAATAAAATTTATAATAACTATAAAGAATGGGGCAATTATATTCATGCAAACTATAAACAAGATATTGCTGCAGTATTAAAAATTCCATTACACCTCAGGGTGGGGTGGGGCATGTACAAAAACCTATTAGCAGGCGTTACAACTGTTGTTAATCATGGAGATTTTTTACCAATAGAAACCCCTTTGATTAATATATTACAGGAAGTGCAAAGCCTTCATTCAGTGAAGTTTCAAAAAAAATGGAAATGGAAATTAAATAATCCATTTTTAAAAAATAAACTTTGCGTTATTCATACCGGCGAAGGCAGTGACACGCAGTCCGCTGCGGAAATTGATAAATTGTTACAATGGAATTTATTCAAAAGAAAATTAATAGGCGTGCATGGCATTGCCATGAATCCGGAACAGGCAAAAAAGTTCGAAGGATTGGTCTGGTGTCCTGAATCAAACAACGTTCTATTAAAAAAGCATGCTGATATTGCAGAATTGAAAGCAAACACAAGAATTGTTTTTGGAACAGATTCTACGCTAACGGGAAACTGGAACGCATGGCATCATATACGTTTTGCAAAAACATTGAAATTGGTGGGCGACGAAGAATTATTCAGCATGATTACAAAATCGCCTGCACAATTATGGAACCTTCCCACCGGGCAAATACAAGCGGGCAAAGATGCAGATATTGTAATTGCAAAAACAAAAAACGGTAATGCCGGATGGGATGATTTCTTTTCTGTTAATCCTGAAAACATCTTAATGGTATTGCAGAAAGGAAAGATCAGGATGTTTGATGAAATATTGTTCAACCAAATAAGCAGCAAATATGTTGATCGAAAAAAATATAGTTGCGTAAATATTAATAGCGCTACAAAATTTGTGGAAGGCGATGTACCAGCGCTAATAAATGGAATCAAAAAATATAATCCTGCGGTAACATTACCGTTTGAGGCATATTAACTTTAAAAATTCTGGCGATGATTAAAGTGGTGGATGTGGTCTATTATTATCACCGCGATTATGAAACACCCAGGCAGGTGCTGCATAAGCATGGGCCGGCCCTTGATTTTGCTGATTTTATTTTGCCGCACCTGGATATACAATTTATTAAGCACATCAATTACAGCGGCGTTGAGAAAATAAACGGAATGCTGTATGCCTTTTTTAAAAGCAGCAATAGCTTTTGGCACATCCCTTTTATTACACATAGCTATATTAAAAAGCAACACCCGGATATAATAATCATTGAAGGATTGCGATTTCCTTTGCAACTTATTT
>JBDUAY010000090.1:0-15822 GCA_040004415.1 Bacteroidota bacterium
AGTGTAAATCCAATTACACCATTCACTGTTCCGGTAGCCATTGCCAGCACGCATGCCTCATAAAAACCAATATGCGATAACCTTGTCAAAGACCATATAAAAAGAAAGACTGATACAGGAACAAAACTCAGTATTACAAACCGGAAATGCGTGTGGTTTTTATTTGCATCCTCCATTGGCTCAATTTCCAGACGATTTCTTTTTTTTATACTGCTTGCCAACGGATGGATCACAAAACAAAAAGCAGGTGTGAGTAAATTCCATCCCCTACCCATTGTGTAACCGGTTATTACCAGCAGGGGAAGTAATAATAAGCTTAAATAGTTATGCGGTTTCATGATGTTTATTTTTTTCACATTTGCTAAACACAGCGCAGCCTGTACGTTTTAATTGCTGGAGATGATTACCCAACCCTTCATCCAGCGCAGAAAATAGTTTGTGCTGGCAAAAAGAACAACTGTGTACGTCACCATCTGTATCAACATATAAAAAATCTTTACCTGATCCTGCGCATCCAATTCTCCGGCTGTAGTAACCATGATAGCTTATAATTGGATAGCCAATAAATGATGGTTCATCGTAATTCATTAATTCATAAAATTGTTCAAGCTGATTTATTTGCGAATCAGGTAATGACACAACCTGGCGTGCATAGTGCCCTACCGCTTGCGGCTCAAGTATCTGTATGAATGATGCGCCGGCTTCTTTGGCCAGTTCAGCATAACGCAAAAGATTTGGAAGTGCTATAAACTTTTTCGTGGCGCAAATTGAAAAGCAGATGGCGAGCCCTGCATGTCTTGCACACGCTGCCGCGTGAAATACCCTTTTAAACGAGCCGGTTACGCCACGAAAGGCATCGTGCAATGCCTCATCACAATGATCAAGGCTTATAGTAATTCCAGTCAGGCCATGTTGTTTTAATAGTATTGCTTTGTCCGCAGTGAAATTGTATCCGGAAGTAAGTATCCAGAAGTCAGTCCCTTTTTTTGCATTGTCTAGCAAAAAAAGGATATCCTGGAAACGGTTCATGGGCTCGCCACCGCTGAGTTGTATTTGCGTAACCCCCAATTGTTGAAAACGATGTACAATTTCCACCATGTTGCCAACAGACAACACTTCAGGTTTATTCAGGTTTTCCCATTCACAACAATGTTCGCATTTAAAGCCACATTTCTTTGTAATTCCAAATAACAACGTGTGGATACTAGTGTTGTTAACACCGTCTTTGATATTTTTTAATTGATGCCTGATATACCTGTTAAAAGCTGCCGACGGCCATCCCGGTGCATTGTAGGTAAAAAAATACCGGTTTCCTGAACGTGCATATTTTTTCAAAGTATGGCCGTTGCGGAATTTATTTCGAAAACGCAACAGCCTTTTTGTTTGGATAATAGCAGCATATGGGTTTCGGAAAATATATAATGAAACAACCAGGATATTCAACCAAATTAGGAGACGAATGAGTTTTTGCCTGGTGCCTGAAAATACCGGTGGCCGTTGCAAATCATTAGTATGTTCTTCTTTTTTAACTGGCAATACAAATATCCTTTTTTTTGATTGCAGGATGGTTGTTGTTGAATACATACAGTAAGTTTTAATCGATTGTTCTTTCGTTATAGAATGCCGGGAAACTGGATTTCTGACATTTTTTTTGGTTGTTATTCTAAGCTAACACACCTGTCAGCTTATACGAAACGGGAATTTGCAATTAGTACAGTCGCGTTGGTAATTAGCCGTAATAAATGGCAAGCGACCGAATCTTTATAATGATAATTACAGATAATAGTTGCCAAAGAGCGGTCAGTTGCATTTTTTGCAAGTATTGTGATAGCCCATTATTAGAATTTCCAGATTTACACCAGAACAGTATCCATAAAATGCTGGGAAAATTATTTTGTATGCTGGTTTTATTGGCCCTTATCCCATTATCGCAGGTAACGTTCACTCCGTCGATCGTCATTCCGAAATAATTGTTAGCAGAAGAGTTACTCTTTTTACAGCCAGCCATAAACGAAATGGCCAAACACAGCAACGCAGTGTATTTCATAACACGTAGTAGGTTAGTAATGAATAGAGTGAACTTTGAGCGCTTGACGGGCTATTATTCTGACTTGTAGTGTGCCATGTTGGGCATTTATCATTTCCTGCTCTTGTACTAAGCTAATCATTTTTTCCGAACAAGAATTCGGGTTTTGCAATTGTGTATGTCCGGTTGGCCATTAGCAGTTATAAATCAGCAGACCGCGCTGACTGATGACAATTTATTTCAGCCCATTCGCCATTCTGCATTAATCAATGTTATGTATGTTTCGCAGTTTTTGCGGTCAGACGGCGGCTATATTGTTTTAAAAAGCGGTGAAAAACTTTCTGTAAGTAAAGCAAAAAAGGAGTTGCTGATGGCAAGATTGGGATTGAGATAATGATTGGTGCAATAAAAAGATTCATTGCGTTACAGAAAGTAAAACTTGCCAGGCTTCAGCCACATTACCCATATCAAGCAACTCTTTAGCGTAAAAATGTATTTCTTTTTCCAGCTCATCCGGATTAATGGAATAATACTGAAAAATATTTTTTAGTTTTTCATCGTAATACGCCGGATCGATGACTGGTATTTCTGTAACACTTGCTAATAGAAAAATATTATCGTCAGAAAACACAGCGCTTTGCGCAATGTTTCCGGGCAACGCATCTTTACCAATCCCTGTCATTCTATCACTCACCAGGTTTTTTATTTGCCAATAAAGAAAAATCATCTTCTTCCGCAACAATGGTATTACTTAATCTTCCCAGGCCCTCAATTTCCATTTCTATTGTATCATCCTGTTGCAACCATTGTTCAATATAATCCGGATCATTTAATTTGCCGGTTCCATTTAATTCCAGGAAACATCCGGTACCAACTGTGCCGCTGCCAATAATATCTCCCGGAAATAAATCTGCGCCGTAAGAAGCGCGTTCAATCAGCTCAGCAAACGTCCAATTCATATCTGCAAGGTTGCCATCACTTACCTGCTTTCCATTTATTAAGCATTGCATACGCAGGCTCCATGTTTTACCGGTATGATTTTCTTTTGTAGCTGTTTCAAAAGATTGCAATTCATCTGGTGTTACCAGCCATGGGCCGACAGCTGTTGCAAAATCTTTTCCTTTGGCAGTGCCAGGATGCAGCATCATTTCTTCCGTTTGTAATTGGCGTGCGCTAAAATCATTCATGATCATTAAACCACCGATGTATTCATCAGCATCCACTGCGCGGATGTTTCGCCCCTGCTTGCAGATAACAATCGCGGCTTCCAGCTCAAAGTCTAGTTTTTTAAAGTGATCCGGCATGCAATTTATATTTCCCGGGCCTTGTACACTATGATGATTGGAAAAATAGAAAACGGGATATTGATCAAATGCTGCAATCATATCTGTATTGCGGTCGCTCCGTGCAGTGTCAACGTGTAGGCGAGAAGCATAGCCATCCCGAAGCGAAGTGGGAAAGGGAACAGGCGCTAAGAGTTGCACATCTTCATACTTTATCGCTTTATTTGCTGAAACTTTTCCTTCACGTACCATTATTTCGCCACCGAGTGCCATCGGAAATGAATCTTCCCAATAATTTAAAAACATGCCCATTGTATTGGGTAAATCCGGGTGAAGAGATTCTGTATCGTATAAATATCCGTCAATACAGACGGCCAGCTGTTCGTGGCCACCTTTCAAATAAGACACTAATTTCATGCTGATTATTATGTGCTGCAATTTATATTTTTTATTGATCCCGCGAAGGGAATGGGTGCATTTAAAATTGTCGCTGCATTTTTACCTCACCCCTTTTAATCCCCTCTCCAGCTATACTGTAGAGGGGACAAGCGAAACGACAATTTTAAATGCACCCCAGGAAATTCTATCCGTGCAATTTGTTTTTGATCCTTATTTTGTAACTTCCAATAATGAAGGTTTTTATTGGATTTTTTTTTCTATTTGTGGGAATCAACTATGCATCGGCCCAACCAAAAACAGATGTATGGCTCGAAAAATTACTGCGAAGTCATCCATCGCCATTATTGCAACAGGTATTAAACCAGCCAGATACGTTCAGGTACCAAATTATCTACACGCAGATTAACCGTGATAAAAATAATCGGCCGCATTTCAAAAATTATTATTTGCATGCCGATAAAAATCTTTATTTCAACCCGGCATCCACCGTTAAATTGCCGGTAGCACTGTGTGCATTGGAAAAATTACATGAATTAAATACACCCACGCTCAACCGGAATACGCATATGCTCACCGATAGTAGTTACAGCGGGCAGATAAAAGTGTATACGGATAGTTTATCCGCAGATCGATTTCCTTCTATAGCACAGTATATACGCGAAATATTTCTTATCAGCGATAATGATGCGTATAACAGGCTGTATGAGTTTGTTGGTCAGCAAACACTCAATGAAAAATTACAAAGTAAAGGATATGTCAATAGCCGGATAACACGCCGTTTTATGCCCATGACTGAAGAAGAGAACCGGCACACGAACGCCATAAAATTTATTCAAAACGGTCAGCTTATATATCAGCAACCACCGGCATATAATATAAAGCCGTTCAACTTTAGCAAAAAATATCTTATTGGCAATGCATACTATAACCGGCAAGACAGTCTTATACATCAGCCAATGGATTTTACAACGCACAATGTTTTGCCGCTGCAGGATTTGCAACAATTATTACAGTCTGTTTTGTTTCCTGAATCTGTACCCGGCAAACAAAGATTTGCGCTAACGGCTGACGATTATAAATTTTTGTATCAGTACATGTCTGAACTACCGTACGAAAGCAAATATCCGCATTACGATACCACAGAATATTTTGGAAGCTATACCAAGTTCTTTATGTTTAAATCGGGCAGGCAACAAATTCCGAAGTATATAAGAATCTTCAATAAACCAGGCTGGTCGTACGGATTTTTAACAGATGCGGCCTATATAGCCGACTTTAAGAATAATATTGAGTTTATGGTCAGCGCCAGTATTTACACCAACAGTGACGGGATTCTTAACGATGATAAATATGATTATGATACAATCGGGTATCCTTTTTTCAAAGAGGTGGGAAATGTTATTTATCAATACGAATTGACAAGAGACCGAAAACATAAACCTGATCTTTCCCGCTTTCAGATGGATTATTCAGATAAATAATAAGATTAGCTTTACTGTATGCATATAAAAAAAACAACCCCGCAGACCACGGGGTTGTTTCACTTTCCAACAAAACCTAATGAGAGATTTATTGCTTTTTTACTTTGCTATAAGTTGACCATGAAGATCCATCAGTTGACTGCAATGTCATTGTCTTGTCTGCATTCTCAATGGTAATAAAATAACCATTGGCATCCGGTCTTGCAAATTCAAACAAATCTGTTATCCAGTAACCGTCATATTCTTTCCTTAATGATGTTTGCAGATTGATAGGCAATTGCGTAGAAAGTATGTTGTGTACAATACCCAGCATTTCACCATCCGGAGTAAAAAATGCATTTACCAGTTCGTTGTTTATCTTGAAAACTGCTTTGTAATAATTATCCGTTTTCTGCCAACTAACATCCTTTGCTGTAGCAAATTCCTGTTTGAACGTGGCTTCAACTTTATAATTTACATCTTCGTTTTTGTTTTTGGTTGTTTTGTTTGCGAAGGCAGCATTTACCAATAAAACGGTACTTAACACAGCTGCAGTAATTAACTTTTTCATTTTAGTATTCTTTTGAGTTGGTTGTTTAATTTGTTGTTGTAGTATAGACGCAGCTTGTTGCTGCATGTTACAATTATTCAGCATTTTTTTTGTAAACGCTTAATTCTCCGTTGCCGGTTGCTTTTATAACTTTAGAACCCTTACTGGTAACCAAAGTAATATAGTAAGCAAGGCCATCTTTTTTGCTGTATTCAAAAATTGTTGCTACGCGGGCGCTACCATATTGTTTTTCCAATTCATTAACAACTACGATAGGTAACTGAGATGTAGTAACCTGGCGGGTAGTACCTAGAAATTCTCCCTCTGCTGTAAAAAACGCCTGCAATTTTTCGTTGTTAAAAATAAATTTTGCCGAGTAAACGCCATCGTTGCCAAGAGTAGTCCATTCAACATCTTTGGCCTGCGTAAATTCTTTTGTAAAAGCTTGTTTTACTGTTACATTAGGATCTTTATCTGCTGCAAAGGAAGATGCTGAAACAAGAAGAGCTGAAGAAATGGCGAGTGAAAAGATAATCTTTTTCATAAAAAATAATTATAAGGTTTGATGGTAAATAATGTTGTTGTTAAATTTCTCTGTAAAACTAAATAGCATTGAAGAACTTATTAACTGTATTACGGTGAAACGCTGTTTTTGGCTGCTAAACCGTATACACCTCCCGGTTAGTTGTAATTACTTTTCTGCTGTTATTGCTTTTTAAAGAACTGTCTGTAATAAGACGGCACAAATGTATTTATGTTACACATTCGCGTTTTCGATACTTGACTGGTGGTAGCCAAACGTAAAATGTGTTGAAGTAGCTGATGAGCGGTAAAGCTATTTTTTATATCAATAAGGCTACAATCCTTTCGTAGCGGGCAGTGTATTTGTTTCTGTAAAACCAAACAAACAGAGGTTAAGTAAGCGTTAAATTAAACCGGTGGCACAAGTTGTATCTTTAGCGGGATACTTTTTAAATACCTTACATGAAATATTTTTTAACACTCATAATATATATAACGTCTTTCCTTTTTGTAAAAGGACAGTTTACGGAAGAGGCAGTTGCTGTTAAAATAAGTGTTGATTCACTGCGGGGCGTTTTGATTGTTCCGGATGCAGTAGTCAATTTTCCGCTGGTAATTATTGTACCGGGTTCCGGCCCGACAGACAGAAATGGCAATAGTCCCATGGGTGTATCGGCGAATAGTTATAAACTGATAGCAACAGCGCTTGCAAAACAAAAAATAGGGAGCCTGCTTTTTGATAAGCGGGGTATCGCCGCAAGTAAAAGTGCGATGGTTACAGAAGATGCACTTCGTTTTGATACTTACGTGGACGATTTAATTGTATGGATTGATAAAATTCGAAAGGATAAGCGCGTGAAGAAAATAATTGTAGCGGGTCATAGCGAAGGTTCTTTGATTGGGATGCTGGCCACCCAAAGAACAAAAACAGATGGATATATTTCCATTGCGGGCGCATCTAGAAGTATTGACAAGATAATTATGGTGCAACTGGCCAGTCAGCCTGAACAAATACGTGTTCAAACCGACAGCATTTTCACTTTATTAAAACAGGATAAAAAACCAGATACCATTCCACCTTACCTGATGAGTCTATTTCGCCCAGGTATACAAGAATATATGAAATCATGGATGAAATACAACCCCTGCCGGGAAATACAAAAATTAACAATACCTGTACTAATTATTCAGGGTTCAACTGATGTGCAGGTAAGCGAAGAGGAAGGTAAAAGCCTCGCTGCATGCTGCCCACGGGCCGTTTTTGAATTAATCGGCGGCATGAACCACGTTTTAAAAAACAGCCCTATGAACCGGCAAGAAAATATCGCTACGTATAGTAATCCGGCATTGCCGGTAAACGAAACGTTAGTGAAGGCGATAATATCATTTGTAACAAAAATTAATAAATAATTTTTTGAATTACCTCGCACACGCATACCTGTCTTTTAATAAGCCTGAAATTTTGGTAGGTAACCTGGTCAGTGATTTTGTAAAAGGCAGAAAGAAATTCGATTATTCGCCAGGTATACAAAAAGGAATAGTTTTGCACCGGGAAATAGACCATTTTACAGATACGCACCAGGCCACCCGGGATGCGAAGGAAATCTTCAGGCCGCACTACCGTTTATATGCAGGGGCTTTAACAGATGTGTTGTATGACCACTTTCTCGCCATCGATAAAAATGAATTTACAACGGAAAGCCTGCTTCATTTTTCAGAAAATACGTATAGGCTTGTTGACCCATTTATAGACGGATTGCCTGAAAAATTTCAAAAAATGTTTCCTTACATGCGGCAGCAAAATTGGCTAAATAACTATCAGTACCCGTGGGGCATCGAACGAAGCCTGGCCGGTGTGGTGAGAAGATCTGCTTACATGACAGAATCAGAAACGGCATTCCGCTTATTTGAAGAAAACTATCAGCATTTACAGGCGTGTTACAGCCGGTTTTTTCCAGCAGTTAAAAATTTTGTTCTAGAACAGCTGGCCACACTTTAATTTTTGCAGGAACGTTATATTTGTAAATATAAAACGATGAAATGAAAAAATTGTTTGTCCTGGTATTAATAATGACGGGCTGTTTAATGATTGCTACCGCCCAATCACGGTTTCCGTTGCTGGATAAATCGCCCATGGATATGAGCTATTACCCGGTTAATTATCCTATCCTCCGGATCCAGGATAAAGCTACAGAACCATTAATTGCCAGGCTGATTTACAGCAGGCCACAAAGAAATGGAAGAAATGTTTTTGGGGAATTACTGGAATATAATAAAGTTTGGCGGCTGGGTGCAAATGAAGCTACGGAGGTTGAATTTTTTAAAGACGTGGTGATTAACGGGAAAGTAATCCCGAAAGGAAGATACACGCTGTATGCAATTCCAACAGAAGAAAAATGGACAATCATTGTAAACAAAGAAACAGATATTTGGGGCGCTTTTAAATATGATAGCGGCAAAGACATTGTGCGAGCTGACGCACCCGTGCAAAAGCAGACCGATCCACTGGAAGCTTTTACCATGTTTTTTGAAAAGGCAGCCACTGGTTTTGTGTTAACTGCCACCTGGGACAATGCGCTTGTATCTTTACCTATCACCGTGTATGAGAAGCCGGTAAAAAAGCCCGCGTTAAAGAAAAAATAGTCATTCAGCCATAGACAGAACGCCTCCTCAACGGAGGCTTTTTTATTTATGCGATGGATTGCGGATATTTACAGCATGTGTGGTATAGCAGGCATTATATCGGTGAACCCAAATAATATTAATATTGATCGCCTTAAAAAGATGACGGACGTCCTTGTGCACCGTGGTCCTGACGGCGAAGGTCATTGGATAAACAAGAACTTTACTGCCGGGTTTGGTCACAGAAGACTTTCTATTATTGATTTATCGGAGAACGGTGCGCAGCCCATGCATTATACAGGCCGTTATACGATTATTTACAATGGAGAAATTTACAACTACATTGAATTGAAGAAAGAATTGCAAGCTAAAAGTTATGTATTTACCTCGCAATCTGATACAGAAGTTATATTGGCAGCATATGATTGCTGGAAAGAAAAATGCCTTCAATATTTTGATGGCATGTTTGCATTTGCCATCTGGGATGAAAAAGAACAAACCTTATTTGCAGCCAGGGATCGCTTTGGAGAGAAGCCTTTTTATTATTGGTTTAATGAACATGATTTGGTTTTTGCTTCCGAAATGAAGGCGCTGTGGGCGACAGGAATTGAAAAGAAAGTAAATGAAAAACTACTTTTCAACTTTATTACGCTGGGCTATACACAAAATCCGTCAAACAAACAGGAAACAGCGTACACGCAAATAAATAAATTGCCTGCCGCTTCTTTTTTTATTTATAAGTTAGGGGAACAAAAAAATATCGATCCGGTAATATATTGGCAGATCGAAAACGAACAGGCCGGTAATAATATTAATGGGGATGAGGCAATTGAAAAATTTACCAGCTTATTCACACAATCAATAAAACGAAGGTTACGGAGTGACGTACCGATTGGTACAAGTTTAAGCGGCGGCCTGGATAGTTCTTCTATTGCCGTAATGATTAACCGGTTGCAACAGCCCGGCTTTATGTTGCAAACTTTTTCTGCTGTTTTTCCGGGATTTGAGACCGATGAGTCAGCGCATATAAAACTATTAGCAGCTCAAAGAGGAATAAAAAATTTTACTACGAATCCTTCCGCCGAAGGATTTATGAAGGATTTTGAAAAACTTTGTTACTACCAGGAAGGTTTCATTGCCTCCGCCAGCGTGTATGCACAGTACAAAGTATTTGAGCTGGCAAAACAACATGATATAAAAGTGCTGTTAGACGGACAGGGAGCAGATGAAACTTTGGCTGGGTATCATAAATATTATCATTGGTACTGGCAGCAATTATATAAAAATGATAAAGAAATTCTACGAAAAGAAATCAATGCTGCCAGGCAATTGGGTGTGCAGGATGAATGGAACTGGAAAAATAAATTATCGGCCATGATGCCTGTTTATGCCGGGATGTATTTAAAAAATGCGCGTAAAAAAAATCAACTGCAATCAGGCGATATCGAAGACAATTTTGCGAATGTTTTCGGAACATCGTATTACCAGTTACCGAAACAGGATAGTTTAAACAATGTGCTGCACTATAATACATTCAATAACGGATTGGAAGAATTACTTCATTATGCAGATCGCAATTCGATGGCACATGGCCGTGAGGTACGTTTACCATTTTTAAATCATCAGTTGGTCGAATTTATTTTTTCACTGCCGGCTCAACTCAAAATAAAAGACGGCCGCACAAAATGGTTGTTGCGTAAATCTATGGATGGTCTGTTGCCCAATGAAATTACCTGGCGAAAAGACAAAGTTGGTTTTGAGCCGCCGCAAAAGAAATGGATGGAACACACAACAGTGCAGAATCACATACAGGAGGCCAAGCGGAAATTGGTAGAAAAGGGCGTGTTAAAAAAAGAAGCTGTCAATAAAAAAATACAGCCGCTGGATTCACATGCGGCTGATAATTTTGACTGGCGGTACCTGGTGGCTGCTACCATGTATTAACCTCAATTGGTTTCAATTGGTTTTCATTGGAACCCTTTAGTATTAAATTTTTTGATATTTTTCGGTCACTTCTATGTTACGCATATTGTCAATTTTTACGGTTATCCAGGTTTTTGCGTCTTCCATCTTTACAAAATAGTTTACATCATCACCTATGGTATATTCTGTAACACCAAAAATAGATCTATCTGCAAATTTCTTTTTAAGCGTGCATTGAATATCGACAGGTAGTTGTTGCGCATTGTAATACCGGCGTGAACTGATGAAATTACCTTCTTCATCATATTTAACAAATGTATTAATGCCTTGCTGTGAAAATTTCACTGCATATAAATTTTCGGAGTTCGACCATTGGACATTTTCTGCATCTTTAAAGGTGGCTTTAAAAGCTTTCAATGCTTTTTCTGAAATTTTTGGTGCATTGGCAAAAGAACTGCCTGTTATCATAATGATGCAGGCAAACAGGATTACTTTTTTCATGGCGTTATTTTTAAATTGAATGAATCATAAGGATCACATACCAAAAGTAATATTACCAGCAGGCATGTCAACGTAATTGGTAGTACCGGTAAGCACATGATAAGAAATGAAAAAATATATGCTTTGGAGATGGATAAGCGCGATGGGGTAATAGGCTGAAATGGTTGCCCAGACTGCATTTCAACGATGTTGCATTTAAATTGTCATACCGCCGTTAAGCATGTGTTAAAGTGGAATTGTGTTTGCACATGATAATTATGCATCTTTGCAGTTCAATAAAAAATCAATACCGTTCATAATTTCATAATAAAAAAGAATATGAAGATTGCAACTAAGTTTATTCATGCCGGTGCTGAACCAGATCCATCTACCGGTGCCATTATGACGCCTATTTATCAAACGTCTACGTACGTACAGGAAGCGCCGGGAAAAAACAAGGGCTTTGAATATGCGCGTTCCCAAAATCCTACGCGTAAAGCATTGGAAGATGCGCTGGCGGTTATAGAAAATGGTGGATACGGCCTGGCTTTCAGCAGTGGCGTTGCAGCAACAGATGCGGTTATAAAATTATTGGAACCTGGAGATGAGGTTATTGCTGCCAGCGATATGTATGGCGGTACGTATCGTCTCTTTACAAAAGTTTTTGAAAAATTTGGTATTAAGTTTAAATATGTTAATACATCTGATGTTGCTAATGTGAAAGCAGCCATTACTGCCAGTACAAAATTGATATGGCTGGAAACGCCCACTAATCCTTTAATGAATATTACAGATATTGCTGCCATAGCAAATATTGTAAAAGGTAAACAGATACTTGTATGCGTGGATAATACTTTTGCCTCCCCTTATTTGCAAAATCCGCTTGATTTAGGGGCTGATATTGTTATGCATTCATCTACCAAATATCTTGGCGGCCATAGCGATGTTATCCAGGGCGCGCTAATCATAAATGATAAAGATCTTCGTGAAAAATTATATTTTATACAAAAGAGTTGTGGCGCAGTTCCAGGTCCCATGGATTGTTTTCTTGTGCTGCGCGGGATAAAGACACTGCATGTACGCATGAGGCAACATTGCGAAAACGGTGCCGCTATTGCGCGCTGGCTGCGCACTCATCCGGCAGTTGCAAAAGTATACTGGCCCGGTTTTGAGGATAGTCCGAACCACGATATTGCTAAGCAACAAATGCGCGATTTTGGCGGTATGATAAGCTTTGAGTTGACAGACAACAGCGTTGATGCGGCGATGAAAGTATTATCATCCACGAAAATATTTTCGTTGGCTGAAAGTTTGGGTGGAGTAGAATCGTTAATTAATCATCCGGCAACCATGACGCATGCCTCTATACCGCGTGAAGAAAGAATAAAAAATGGATTAAGCGATTCTTTAATCCGATTAAGTGTCGGTATTGAAGATGCAGAAGATTTAATAGACGACTTACAACAGGCAATCGGCTAATAAAAAGGGACGGTGTTTGATGGCAACAGACAATGAAAAGCTGAAAGATTTCCTGGACAGGAAGGTTGATGAATATAATCAGCCTTCCTTTATTAACAATGATCCTGTTTGCATTCCGCACCTTTTTACAAAAAAGCAGGATATAGAAATCGCGGCTTTGTTTGCGGCGTTGTTTGCCTGGGGAAACCGCACTACCATTATTAATAAATCAAAAGAACTTATTGGGTTGATGGACAATGCGCCGCATGCATTTTGTCTTGGACATAGCGATGAGGAATTGAGAAAACTTTTGCATTTTAAACACCGCACCTTTAATACAACAGATCTCCTTTATTTTATTATTTTTCTGAAACACCACTACTTGTTGAATGAGAGCCTTGAATCGGCTTTTATAAAATGGATGGGAAAGAAAGATCAGAATATTGAACAGGCGCTCAATGGATTCCACCATTATTTTTTCTCATTGCCAGATGCACCGCTGCGAACACGCAAGCACATCGCTTCGCCCCAAAAAAATTCTACCTGTAAGCGGTTGAATATGTTTATGCGATGGATGGTACGCAAAGACAAAAAAGGGGTGGATTTTGGTATTTGGAAAAACATACAACCCGCACAATTAATTTGCCCGATAGATGTACACGTTGCAAGGGTGGCAAGACGTTTTAATTTATTGCAACGCAATGCGCTCGATTGGCAGGCCGCTGTAGAATTAACAGAATATCTCCGTACATTGGATAAGGCAGACCCGGTAAAATATGATTTTGCATTATTTGGATTGGGCGCAATTGAAAAGTTTTAAATGGAAGATCAATTACTCATAGAAATTATTAACTACGAAATGGACGTTGAATTGCCGGCGCACATGCCATTTGATGAATTGCGCCGGGCATTACAGGCTATCATCAATAAAATGATTGCATTTGATTTTCAGAAACTGGTTAATATTTTATACCGGGTAGATGTAAACGAACGAAAATTAAAATTTTTGTTGCAGGAAAATGTTGGGTCGGATGCAGCTGATATTATTGCAGATCTGATTATTGAAAGACAGCTGGAGAAAATTAGAACGCGCAGGGAATTTAGTAGCCATGATGATAATATCAGCGATGAAGAAAAATGGTGACGCCAATAATTACTAAGGAGAGACGAATGATTACAAATGCCCGCAGCGCTTATTTATACATCAAATCTTTTACTTTTTCCTGGTCTTCTTTTTCTTTTTTCAGATCGAACATCGTTCCAAAAAAACGATCCCAGATGGTAGTACTTACACCAAATCCTTTTTCCTGTTCCTTATAGTGATGCAGGTGATGGTTGCGCCACAGCGGCTTCATCCATTTAAAAGGCGGGTTCCATGCGTGTATAGCAAAATGCATGGTTCCATATATTAAATAGCCAAACACAAATCCTGAAAAAAACATAAAAGCGTGGTTACCCATTAACACAAATTGCAACGTGAAAACAAGTGCTGCTAAAATAAAGCTTGGGGCAGGTGGCATAAACAGACGTTCGCGATCCCTGGGATATTGATGATGGTTAGCATGGATAATATATACAATGCGCTGTGCCTGCGGGCTATGGGCCACGTAGTGAAAAATGAAACGATGCATCAGGTACTCGAATAATGTCCAGGTAAACATTCCGCCCAAAAAAATCAGGAGGATATAGGAAAATGTAAAATCAAGTTTTGTAAAACTATGATAAAGCAGGAAAAAAATTGCAGGAAGATACATACTCCAAATCACCAACGGATGTGTTTTGGTGAGCATTTCTAAATACTGATTGCTGAATATACGTGCTTGCCCTTTGTTATGTATTTTCTCAAACTTCATACGCCGGTTTTGCGATACAAAGATAAATCAAATGCCGAAAAATGTAGTGCTGTAACACCATCCGATTCCTATTAAGATGTTATTAAACAATCACCGGGTAAGCAAAGTTTGTACCATGATAGCATACTGTGCTATGTGGTAATAATTACTCAGTACTGGTGACCTCCCGCATAAAAAATATTTGCTATTTTACACCCTGTAGTTAACAAATAAGCTTATATGTTAACTGGTTTATTAATTACATTATTTTTGCGCAAATTAAACAAGTACATATGAACAAGGGCCCCGTTTCAACATATATCGAACACCATTATCGTCATTTTAATTCCGCCGCATTAATTGATGCCGCCAAAGGGTATGAAACACATTTACTGGAAGGTGGTAAAATGATGGTAACGCTGGCGGGCGCTATGAGCACGGCTGAGCTCGGTCTGTCGCTGGCTGAAATGATCCGCCAGGATAAAATTGCCATTATCAGTTGCACCGGGGCCAACCTGGAAGAAGATGTTATGAACCTGGTTGCACATAGCCACTATAAACGGGTTCCTAATTACCGTGAGCTTAGTCCGCAGGAAGAATGGGATTTGCTGGAGAATCATTACAACCGCGTAACAGATACCTGCATACCGGAAGAAGAAGCCTTCAGGCGATTGCAGCAGCATATTCATAAAATATGGAAGGACGCAGAAGATAAAGGTGAAAGATATTTTCCGCATGAGTACATGTATAAAATGTTGTTAAGCGGTGTGCTGGAACAGTATTATGAAATTGATCCAAAAGATAGCTGGATGCTGGCTGCAGCAAAAAAGAATATTCCAATTGTAGTACCCGGTTGGGAAGACAGCACTATGGGAAATATTTTTGCATCTTATATTATTAAGGGGCAATTAAAGGCCACCACCATGAAAAGTGGTATTGAATATATGGTTTGGCTGAGTGAATGGTACCGCAATAATTCTGCCGGTAAGGGCGTAGGATTTTTTCAGATTGGCGGCGGTATTGCCGGTGACTTTCCTATTTGCGTTGTGCCTATGATGTACCAGGATTTGGAATGGCACGATGTACCTTTCTGGAGTTACTTCTGCCAGATATCTGATTCCACTACTTCCTATGGATCTTACAGTGGCGCTGTGCCCAACGAAAAAATAACCTGGGGTAAACTTGATATTAAAACACCTAAATTTATTGTTGAGAGCGATGCTACCATTGTTGCGCCGTTAATTTTTGCATGGATACTGGGATGGTA
>JBDUAY010000458.1:0-4655 GCA_040004415.1 Bacteroidota bacterium
CATCCATTGATTATCACGACATCTTTTCTTCCGTCTTTATTTAAATCGACAAAGCCGAGGCCATGTGTATACCGCCCGGTACCCGGTGCATCACCGCGGGCAATAATATATTTTGTCCATACTGTGTCGCCCTTTACCGACGGCGATTTCAACCAAATCATCTCTTTAGCAATAGGATCATTGCAAAGAATATCTGGCCGGCCGTCTCCGTCTACATCAACAAATGCAGGGGATTCATTGCCAATATTATTCAGTATTGGATGTAATTTCCAGTGACCCGTTTTTTTTCCGGGATTTTCATACCATACCACTTCTTCGCCCGGCAAACTGATGCGTATCTGATCAATCCATCCATCCTGGTTTACATCCAGCGCAAAATTTAAAAACGAATTACTGAATGCTGTTGCTGGTGCATAGTGGACAGGCGTTGCAATTTCATGCTGTGTCCAGCCGGGTGCTTCAAACCAATAAGCGCCGGCAATAATATCTGTCTTTCCATCTCTGTTTACATCAGCCACTGCTACCCCTTCAGAAATAAAATCATTTGTGATAATATGCTTTGTAAATCTTCCATCAGCATTTATTTTTCCTGATTGCTGCGCAAATACCCGGATGTTAAGAAAAATAACGATTGATAAACTAATTGCGGGCGCAAGGTAAAATACTCGTGCAAGTTTTATGACAAAAGGCATATGGCAAAATTTACAGGCAACCAGGGATCAGAATGTTCGCATACTGACGTACGAATCTACAAAAGATCAGGCCATAAAAATGTACCCCTGGAATTAAAAACCTTCTTCAATATTTAATGCTTTGCAATAGTACGGGTCCCATTAACCCGGACGATTGATATTGACTTGCCGGTGTAAATGTATTCACGTTAGTCCAGGTTTTTCTTTCTGCTTCGGGTAACTTACTATCTCCAATTAAACGGTTTACCCAGGTATTTACCACTTCAATTTCAAGCTTATTTTCACCCGGCTTAACAACGCCTGTAACATTTACCCGCCAGGGTGCCGTCCATACTGTTCCAACCGTTTTGCCATTCAGTTTAACAGCAGCTATTACTTTTACATTGCCCAGATCTAAAAACAATTGTTCGGCCGTGGGTAGCTTTGTCACGTTAAATGAAGTGTGGTATACAGCCGTGCCTGAATAATTTTTTATTTTATCATTGCTGCTGCTTGTCCAATCTGTTAATGAATCAAATACAATATTGGCAGGGCCACGCATGGTGGTGTCAAAACTTACTTTCCATGACTTATTTAACTGAAGTATATTTCTAAAAACAGGAAAATTGTTTTGAACGGAGGCTTTTTTTGTTGCCGGTTCGCTTTTCTTAAAAACGATGAAAGCGCTTTGATAGGCTACCAATTTCAAAGGAATGGTTGTTGTGTTGCCTGACTGTTTAAATACAGGCAAACTGCGAACAGCACCCGTTACAGCATCCCAATATGCCGGTTTTTTATTTGCTTCGCGAAAAGACGCATTAAATTCAATGCTGCTATCTGATTGATTGGTGATAAAATATATTTCTGTGCTGTCGGTAGTACGATGCGTATATAAGACGGATACATCTTGATCTGTTGAAAAGTCAGGCTTTATTTTTAATTTCTCAAATACTTGTTCCATCGTTAGTCCACTGTACACGAAACCCTTTCCGTAAGCATTCGATACCATGTTTATTCCATCAGCTTTAGGCCATAATTGACCGGCCATTTTTTTAACGTCGCTATCCGCCGCTGGAAAATTTTGCAGGCTGGGCGATTGCGCCGGCGCGCTTCCTACAATTACAGCACCATCGTGTACCAGTTGCTGTATCTTCTTTAGTAGTTCAGGCCGCATGGTAGCCTGTGGGGGCAATACCAATAACCGGTAACTCATTCCATCCGGTAATACAAGCCGTCCGTCTTTTACACGCAATCTTGTCTCAATAACTTCCGCATTTATATAATCAAACTGGTAGCCTTTTGGTAATGCCGGATTGCGGATGCCGGTCATTTTAGGCGCATCTTCGCCAATGAAATAAGCTACATCATCAACAGGTTTTCCTTGCTGCAACATGTAGTTACATCTCCTGATATAATCTATAAATGCTTTCCCTTTAAAAAACCATGTATTCTTACGGTTAAACTCGGTACCAAAACCTGCGTTCATGCCCGGATTGCGATTTTCATAAGGTTGTTCTATAAACACATGCAGCAATGTGCTGTTAATGCCTTCTGTAAACGACCAATCGCCTCTTTTCTTAAGCAATGCAGGGTAACGCATATAGGCAAGTCCGCCCGCTGTAAATGATTCTGCAAACACTTTTGTTTTGCCATAAATATGCGCGGCCGAAGAACCTGCGCGGCATTCTATATTGCCGAGCGTTCCTTCGTTCCAGAATTCCCCGGCTACTTCGTCTGATTGTCCGCCATATTTTAAAAATTCAGAAGGAAAACCCCAATGGCCATAATTTTCCAGCCATAATTTTAACCCATGCCTGTGGCTGATATCGCGTAAACCACCTACATAATCATAGGCAACTTTATCGGCTACCAGTCTGCGCAGATCCCATAAAAAACGATTGCTTTCATTAGCGGAAGAAACAATGCGCCCTGTAAGAACCGGCAGCCATGGCAACGGATCATAACCATACTGTTTTTTAAATTCATCTGCCATACCATCTGTCCAGTTTTGCGATCCGGTTTCATAACTGTCTGCCACTACATACTTGAATGATTTGCGATCTGCCGGCGAAACACGTTCCTGCACTTTGCCAATAAAAGAATTAAAATGATTAACCAACGCATCCCTGTTCATCTTGTCAACCTCCATACCACGGCCTTCTGGTGTTGCCGGTGCATTCGTAACGCCCGTAGGAACCATACCATAGCGAACAATTATCCAGTTGCCTGCAGGCGCTTGCCAGTCAAGCGTTCCATTTGCGGCAACATACTTAGTAACGTCTATTACTTTTGCCGGGTCGATAGAAAAATTTTTACTGGTTATCTCTTCCTGTGCGGGCCATTGATATTCGTTCCATAACGGCAATGGCGTCTCAAACATTTTTGCGAGTTGCTTTTCTTCAAAACGCTCTACAACCGGCGCTGCGGATAATTTTATTTCTGCTATACCGCCCCTGCCCTGAATACGTGAAAATTGCAACCGGTATTGCTTTGCAGTTATTTCATTAAAAGAAATGGCAATAGGCGCGTATGGCGTAAAGCCTACATTTTCTGCAGGATTGCTTCTGTCAACTTCAAACTCCTTTATCGTGTGCCAGTTGCCGTTAGTATTTGACTGCAATGCTACCGTTGCTTTCACCGGTTGCCTGGCCACATATAATAAAAGACTGCGCGCTGTAAAGTTATCAGCAAGCGTAATATCAATATTTACAATTGAAGTATCTTTTATTCCTTCGGGAAAAACAATGGCGGTTCCCGTATCATTATCAGCGGCCAACGCAATATTTGTTATTGCCGCATTGGAAGACAAAACTGGATTGTGCAGTGAAATAACATTACTATCACCAGCGGGTTGAAGAAAAGCCAATACCGCGACCGGCTGAAAATCCTTTTTTGTTACCGTGAGTTTTTGTTGTACCCGCCGGCCTCCTTCCGCCATCCATTCTTCGCTGTACAGATAGCGCATGGTTTCTGTTGGCTTAATCCAGGGACCACCACTTTGGCTCCAGCCGGGGCTGTTAAACATACCAATATCAATACCTGCTTTAGTGGCTGTTTTTAACGCCAGTGTTGTTATTTTCCACCATTCATCCGAAAATAATTTTACGTTTCCATACGGCGTTTCCTCTTTACCCAGTCCGATATTACCGATAAATGCCCGGCCGATCCCTACTTTGGCCATAGATTCAATATCGCGTTGCACGCCTTGTTGCGAAATATTGTCACTTAACCAATAATAGTAGACAGTTGGCTTTACGTCATCCGGCAGGGCCGCAAAATTTTGTTGCATTGATTTTCGCTGGGCCGTGGCTGATAGTGAAACCATTAAAGTGACGGTCAGGAAACATCTTGTAAGTATTGTGACACTCATACGCAGCAATCGTTAGGTATAAAATTCAATGAACAGGCAAAATAGCCAATTAAAAAGAGAATGCTTCCTGGACTTACCTGTTTCGTAATTGCACAATATTAATCCGTACTCTCTTCTGCTATATCTGCGTTTTTAGTGATTGGCCCTTTTTTGAAGAGAACGCCTTGTGCAATCTTTCGCCAGTCTTCTTTTTTCCTAAAAAGGAATTCCAGGTCCATTGCAAAATGTTTAAACTCTTCTTTTTGTGCATCCTGCATAATGGCTTTTGCTTCTTTGTCTTTCTCAAGTGAAATCCGTTGCTCGTACCAGCCAATGGCTTCTGCTTCTTCTGTTAATGATGTAATCATTCTTGCAAAAGTGCGCATGCTCTCGCTTAATTCATTTGCCGGTTCATGATACTGATCAAATCCCATAGTTTTTAAATTTAAGATTATGAAAAAATAAATAAAGAATTTAGGGCATCTCTAAAAACCTATTATTTTTTTGAACCTCACCTTTAATTCCTCTCCAAAGGAGAGGAAAAGGAGGGTTTTTGGAGATGCCCTTATTTTGAACAACAACTATTTATGCTGGCACAAGTTAGTTCAACTAACTTTCCTCAAATACCACATTTT